>DASRJF010000081.1:0-6525 GCA_035649615.1 Planctomycetota bacterium
GTCCGGATGGCGGGCCTGCACGTCCACATCGGGTCGCAGATCACGAAGACCGACCCGTACGTGGACACGCTGAACCGGCTCGTCGACTTCGTGCCCCGCGTCCGGGCGCTGGGCCACCCCCTGGAATGGCTCGATCTCGGGGGCGGGTTCGGGATCTGGTACAAGGACAAGAGCGCGCGGCCGGCGGCGGAAATCGCGTCGGTCTGCCTGCCGCTCGTCGCGAAGACGGGCCTCAAGCTCATCGTCGAGCCCGGGCGGTTCATCGTCGGCAACGCCGGCATCCTCCTGACGCGCGTCCTGTACATGAAGGACTCGGGCGACAAGAAGTTCGCCATCTGCGACGCGGGGATGCACGACCTGATCCGGCCGGCCCTCTACGGCGCGTACCACCGGATCTGGCCCGCGGCCGCCGATCCCTCCCTGCAGGGTCCGCCGCCCGACGAGGAGCAGTGGCCCGGCTCGACGGTCACCTGCGACGTCGTGGGGCCGATCTGCGAGAGCGCGGACTTCCTGGCCAAGGACCGCCGCCTGCCGCCGATGAAACGCGGCGACCTCCTCGCCGTCTTCTCCGCGGGCGCGTACGGCTACGTCATGTCGTCGAACTACAACACGTTCCCCCGGCCCGCCGAGGTCCTGGTCTCGGGCAGCGCGTCGCGGCTCGTCACGAAGCGCCAGACGTACGACGACGTCCTGGCGGCCGAGAAGATCGAATCGTTCTGAGTTTGTTCACGGTTGACCGTTGACTGTTGACAGATCAACCCTGCCCATCCTCGGTTCAACTGAACTGCACAAGAGGCTCCATGGAGCCATTCCATCGACTCTCTTGACGATTGATCGCACTGGGCTGGACTACCGTCAACGGTCAACGGTCAACCGTCAACCTCCTCAATTGTTTGACAGCTTTTTCCGCAGGGTTTAGCCTTCCCGCTTACGTCCCGGCTGTACGGGAGTTCGTATCGAACCGGGGGGCCTTCACTACCGTCATCCCCCCGCCTGACGTTGAAGATTGAAAGGAGCCGCCGATGCTCGGCCGCCTGCTGCTTGGGTCGTTCGCCGCCGTCCTGCTCGCCGCCCCGTTCGCCGGGGCCCAGGAAGAGTTCAAGGACGACGTGCGAAAGATCCTCAACGACGCGACGAACCTCTACAAGGGCGGCAAGTACAAGGAGGCCTACGCCAAGTTCGAGGAGGCGCTCCAGAAGCAGCCGACGAGCGACATCATCTACGCCTACATGAAGCGCGTGGGCGAGGACGTCATCGCCTCGATGATGAACTCGAAGGACGAGGCCATGAAGACGATGGGCTACCGGCTCTTCGAGCTGGCCAAGCCCGCGGGCGAGCGGATCCGCTCGGACAAGGCGACCATCCTGAAGTACATCGAGGCCCTGCACGACAACGAGCTCCCCGTCCAGTGGAGCGCGCGCTGGCACCTCAAGAACATCGGGCCCTACGCGGCCCGGTTCCTCGTGCCCTACATGGGCCAGGCGCAGGAGGACCTCTTCCGCTCGCGCATCATCCTCACCCTCACGGAGATGGGGACCGACGTGAGCCTCGCGGTCGCCGAGGCGCTCCACTCGAAGAACCCCGTGATGCGGCGGAACGCCGCGGTCGTCCTCGGGAACATCAAGGACGACCGGACCGTGCCGGCCCTCCGGCGCGCCCATCTGAACGCGAACGAGACCCCCGAGGTGAAGAAGCTCGCCGCCGAGGCGATCATCAAGATCACCCGCGAGGGCGATGAGAAGAAATGGAAGGACGCGAAGGAGTACTACTTCGATCTCGCCGAGAACCTCTACAACCAGAGCCCCGCGGCGGTCCACTCGTGGAACCGCGCGTGGCTGGTGTGGGCGTGGGACGAGGAGAAGGACGTCCTGACCGAGCGCGAGGTCCCGCGCTTCGCGTGGTCGCAGCAGATGGCCGAGGAGGCGCTCTACGACGCGCTGACGCTCGACCCCGACTTCCGGCACGAGACCAGCGGCAGCCCCCACTCGCTCCTGGCGTGCGTCCACTTCCAGCAGGCGATCGACGCGGAGAACGCGGTCGCCGCGGCCGAGGCCGCGCTCAAGGGGAACGATCCCAGCTTCCTTCCCGCGCACCTCGACATGCTCAAGAAGTGGCTCGAAGGGGCGGACCGGAACGCCGTGTCCGCGAAGATGGTCGGCCGGAACCACCTGTACGAGGCGCTCGGCCGGTGCCTGCGGGACGGAAATTCGCAGGTCGCCGTGGAGATCCTCGAGACCCTGAAGACCGAGGGCTCGCCGGACGACCTGCCTTCGGCCGGCGCCGACGCCGCGGCCTCCCCCGGCGGCTCGGTCATCCTGGCCCTGACCCACGAGGACAAGCGCGTGCGGTACGCCGCGGCGGGCACCTACGTCGCGCTCAACCCGAAGGAGCAGCGCCTCGGCCACCAGCTCGTCATCCAGAGCCTGGTCGACGCCCTCGGCGAAGCGGGCGTCCGGACCGCGCTGGTCATCTACGACGTGCAGGACGACGCCGACCGCAACTACATCAATTCGCTCCGCAAGGTCCTCGAGCAGGCCAACGTCTTCGTCGTCATCGCGCCGACGGGCGGCGAGGGCGTCGTCCGCGCCAAGAACTTCCCGACGAAGGACGTCATCCTCATCCAGCGGAAGGTCGCCGGCCAGATCTACTTCAAGGAAGAGGCGACGACCCGCAAGCGGATCGTGGAGACGGTGTTCGACACGCTCCGGGACGACGTCCGGACGCGCTCGATCCCCCGCGTGATCCTGGCGGACTCGCCCGCCGAGCTCGAGGAGTCGAGGACCACGTTCGGCGCCACGGCGCAGGGCTGGATGCTGAAGACCTCGGGGCTGATCGAGTTCCGCGGGATGTTCGAGAAGCTCTTCGCGACGCCGGAGGCCCAGAAGGACTCGAAGGACCGCGCCGACCGGATCTCGCTGGGCGCGGCGGAGTCGCTCGCCGCGATCGATCCGACGAACACCCACCTCGAATACCGCGAGGCGGTGGACGCGCTCATCAAGACCGTCGACCCGACGGTCGTCCGGCCCGACCCGACCCGCGTGGCCGCGGCCCGCGCGCTCGGCCGCTTCGGCGACCAGCGGGCGGTGGACGTGCTCTCGAAGGCCCTCGCGGTGAGATCCGACGACCCCGAGCAGGCGAAGGGCCAGCGCAGCGCCCGGGTGCAGTTCGCGAAGTCGCTCGCCCTGATCTTCCGCCAGGTCAAGATGGCGCCCTCGAAGGACGTCTTCGACAACCTGAAGAAGCAGCTGATGGACGGCGACGTGGAGATCGAAGCCGCGACGGCCGAGGCGCTCGGCAACTGCGACCTCACGTCGATCCAGCGGCTCGAGGTCGAGAAGTCGAAGCGGGTGAAGCGGGCGGGGAAGACTCCGGACGACGAATAGAACGAACCCTCGAACAGAAACCCCGGTCTCACGAGGACCGGGGTTTTTTTTATTGGAAGGAATGGGGAATCTGGAAGGTGGAAGGGGGAATGGAATAGGGAATCTGGAATCCAGAATCCAGAATCTAGAATCTGGAATCTGGAATCGCCTATCGTCCTTTAGTCGCGCGGGGCCTTGAGGGCGAGCTCGAAGCGGTCCGCCTCACGGGCGGAGTCGAAGACGAACAGTCAGACGAATCCGCTCTGGTAATGCATGAAGACGACGCGGGAGCCCACGGGGATGCGGCGCCTCGGGTTCTCGACCAGGAGCCGCTCGGACCCGGCCGGAAGCGGGAAGCGGGCGTGGGAGAGGCGGGTCCCGGACTTGGGACACGCGGCCGTCCACCAGCACGTGACCGTTCCCGCGGGGCCCGCGTTCTCGACGCACGCGGACTTGTAGCCGTACTCCATGCCCGAACACACGGTCTTTTCGTGCATGCACGATTTCTGGCCCCGACCGCTGTAGATCGAGGCGATTTCGGGCGCCCCCGAGACGGCGGCGGCGGTCGCGAGCGGATGCTCGTGCCACGAGACGGCCCGCTGGGCGAAGGCCTCGGGGCCGAGGGAAGCCGGGGCGAAGACGAGGACGAAGAGCCCCACGAGAATCGCGGCGGCGGTGGCGGGGACGAGGGCGCGCGCGAAGGGCCAGGGGCGCGCCGCGGAGCGGGTGCGGGCGAGCCCGACCGCGATCCGCTCCCGCAGGCCGGCCGGCGCGGGCGGACCCGCGGCTTGGCGGCGGATTTCGGCGAACAGGAGGCGTTCGCCTTCGACCGTCGAGGCGCAGCCGCCGCATCCCTCGAGGTGACGGACGACCTCGACGTTCTCGTTCATCTCGAGCTCGCCGTCGAGGAAGCGGTCGAGCCGGACGCTTACATCCCTGCAGTTCATCACGGGTTCCGGTCCTTTAAATACCCAGAAGCCTTCGCATATTCCTTCAGGTCGATTTTAAGCAGGCGGCGGGCGCGGAAAAGGCGGCTCATCACGGTGCCGATCGGGATGTCGAGGATCGAGGCGATTTCCTTGTACGAAAAACCTTCGAACGTGGAGAGGAGGAACGGGAGCCGGAAATCGGGGGGAAGGCGGTCGAGCGCGCGGGAGACCTCGTCGCCGAGGGCGGCGCGGATCGCCTCCACGTCCTCCGCCTTGAACTGGGCCGGTTCGATCGCGGGGTCGGCCGGCTCGACCTCGGCGAAGTCCGAGGCCTGCGGCTCGCGCCCCTTCCGCCGGTAGTCGTTGAGGAAAACGTTCGTCAGGATGCGGAAGAGCCACGCCTTGAAGTTGGTGCCGCGCTCGAACTGGCTGAAGGCCCGGAAGGCGCGCAGGAAGGCCTCCTGCACGAGGTCCTCGGCCGACGCGGGCTGGCCCGTCATGCGCAGGGCCGTGCGGTAGGCGGAGTCGAGGAGCGGATACGCGAGCTCCTCGAACGCCTGGCGGTCCCCGGGGTTCATGGAGGTCACCGGGCCATCGCCTGCAGGAGGGTGAACACCGCCTCCGACGCGGAATGGAGCCGTCCCGAGAGCCGGGCGACGAGGTTCCGCATGAAGGCGAGCCCGAAGGCCGGATCCTGGGTCATGAGCGTGTGGAGCTCCGCGGGATCCCACGAAACCAGGTGGGTCTCGGGCGCGATCGCCGCGACGGCCGTGCCTCCGCGCGCGCGGGGGCCGGCCGGGCTCAGCGCGCCGAAGACCTCGCCCCGTTCCAGCCGGGCGAGCCGGACGAACTTCCCGTCCCGGCCGACGCGGCCCACGTCCACGACCCCCGACAGGACGGCGTACAACCGCTCCGCGCCCTCGCCGTCGCGGAACACGGACTCCCCCCGGATCAGCGTCCAGGGCCGCGCCGCGGCGGCCAGTTTGTCCATGTGCGCCTCGGGCAGGTCGCGGAACAAGTCGATGTCGCGGAGCATGTGCCGCTGGATCATGAGCGGAAGATTGTAGCCAACTCTGGAGCCTTCAGCCATCCGCTAACAGCCCGCCGAAGCTCCCGCAGAAACCCGAAGACAAGGACAGGGCGAAGGCGGCTTCAGCAGGGGATCAAACCTGGCCGATACACTATTGATGGATCTCGCTCCCCGACTCTCGCCCATGGACCTCGTCCGCCTGCGCACGCAGCAGCGCCTCGGAAGCCGCGGCCGCCCGGGCCTGCTCGCCGGAAATGCGGCGGCCGCCCCGCTCGTCCAGGTCGAAAGGAAGACGACCCAGCGCGAGCTCGCGATCGCGGAGGAGCTCCAGTCCAACCTCCTGCCGCGCCGGATCCCGAAGATCGCCGGCGTGGACCTCAGCGCCTACTACCGGCCGAGCGAGGAGGTGGGGGGCGACTACTACGATTTCATCGAGATCGACGAGGACCACCTCGGGATCGCGGTCGCGGACGTGTCGGGGAAGGGCGTTCCCGCGGCGATGGTGATGACGGAGGCCCGGGCGCTCCTCAAGGGCGAGGCCAGCCGCTCGCTCTCCCCCGCCGAGACGCTCGGGCGCATCAACCGCGTCCTCTTCCAGGACATCAAGCGCGGCATGTTCGTGACGATGTGCTACATGGTCCTGTCGATCCGGCGCCGCCAGCTGACCCTGTCGAGCGCGGGCCACCTTCCGCTCATCCTGTGGCGCCGCGCGTCGAACGCCTGCTACGCCATCAACCCGCTCGGGCTGGCGCTGGGCATCGACAAGGGGCCGCTCTTCGAGAAGAAGCTGAGGGAGGACCGCGTCGTCCTCCAGGCGGGCGACCGCTTCGTCGGATGCACCGACGGGATCCTCGAGGCGATGAACGCCGACCAGGAGGAGCTCGGAACGGAGCGCCTCCACGCGCTCGTGTCCGCCCACGGCGACCGCGACTCGGGCGAGTTCGTGACGAAGCTCATCGACGGCGTCGAGGCCCACGCGGCCGGCGCGCCCCAGCACGACGACATCACGCTGGTGACCGGGAGAATCGTCGGGTGAGACTTCAGACTGAAGACTACAGACTTCAGTAAGAGCTGACCGCTTTCAGTCATCCGTCATCCGTCATCGGTCATCCGTCATCAGTATTCAGCAGTCGGCGGGCCAGCGAACGCAGGTACTTCAGTCCTTCCTCGCCCGCCTCGCCCGGCTTGTCCTTGTACGGATAGA
>DASRJF010000082.1:0-5306 GCA_035649615.1 Planctomycetota bacterium
GCGCCGCAGGAGATCCGCCACCGACGGACCGTCGACGAACTCCATCACGCTGTAGTGGAGCCCGTTGACGACCCCGACATCGATGCCCTGGATGAGGTTCGGATGGTTGAGCCGCGCCAGCGCGCGCGCCTGGCGCAGGAACGTCTCGCGCTTCATCGCCGACGTCGCGTGGCGCGAGGCCAGGACCTTGATGGCGACCGTCCGGTCCATCGAGATCTGCAGCGCCTTGTACACGGAGCCCGTCGATCCCTGCCCGATCCGAGAGATCAGGCGGTAGCCGGGGATCTCCTGGTGCCCCCGGTGGGCCCCGACGTGGAGCAGCACCTTGCGGACCTGGTCCTCGGTGAGATAGCCGAGCCGCACCATGAGCTCGCCGATCTTCAGCGGATCGCCCCCGCGCGCGCGCTTTTTCTCCTGGAGCGCGAGCACCTCGTCGACCCGTTGGAGCGTGGTGAATCCGAGCTTGATCGCGATCTCACCGAAATTGGCGTCGTGAGCGGGATGCATGGTTCCGATGATTGTAACGTGTGAATTCGACCGGGGAGTCCCGAGTTCGGCTTCCGGGACTCAAAGTCGGGCCTTCGGTCCGGCTTGGAGCTTGAAGCCTGAAGCTTGAAGCTGGTACCCTCCGTCCCCCATGGATTTCAAAGCCATCGAACAAGAGTGGTTCCGCCGCTGGGACGAGGAGAAACTCCACGACACCCCGGCCTCCCCGCGAAAGAAATACTTCGTCCTCGAGATGTTCGCCTACCCCTCGGGGGACATCCACATCGGCCACCTCCGCAATTACATGATCGGCGACATCTGCGCGCGCTATCGGATGATGACGGGCTGGGACGTGCTTCATCCCCCCGGCTGGGACGCGTTCGGCCAGCCCGCGGAAGGCGCGGCCCTCAAGTACAAGATCCATCCGCGGGAGTGGACGATCCGCAACATCGAGACGGGCCGCGCGACGCTCCAGCGGATGGCCGTGACGTACGACTGGAACCGCGAGGTCCGCACCTGCGATCCCGACTACTACAAGTGGACCCAGTGGATCTTTCTCCAGCTCCACAAGGCCGGGCTCACCTACCTCGCGCCGTCGTGGGTCAACTGGTGCCCGACCGACGAGTGGGCGCTGACCAACGAGCAGTCCGAGGGCGGCGTCTGCTGGCGATGCAACAACCCGGTCGTGAAGAAGAAGCTCGACCGCTGCTGGTTCTTCCGCACGTCGGGTCACGCGGAGCGGCTCCTCAAGGACATCGACCGCCTCACCCAGTGGCCCGAGAGCGTCCGGACGATCCAACGGAACTGGATCGGGCGCAGCGAAGGGACCGAGGTCGATTTCGAGCTGGAGGGGGGAGGAAAGATACGGGTCTTCACGACGCGGCCCGACACGATCTACGGCGTGACGTTCATGGCGGTGTCGCCCGAGTCGCCGCTCGCGGAGTCGCTGCCGACGCCCGATCACCGCGACGCCGTCGCCGGGTACGTGCGGAAGGCGCTCGTGCGCGACGAGGCGCAGCGCGAGAAGGAGAAGGACGGCGTCTTCACCGGCCGCCACGCGATCAACCCGTTCAACGGGGAAAAGGTCCAGCTCTGGGTCGCGGACTACGTCCTCGGCGGCTACGGCACGGGCGTCGTCATGGGCGTCCCCGCGCACGACCAGCGTGATTTCGAATTCGCGAAGAAGTACAAGCTTCCGATCAAGGTCGTCATCGATCCCTCGGCCGCGGGCCGTCCGGTCCAGGCCGGCCGCGCCTCGGTGAGCATCGGCTTCGGGAAGCCCCTTCTCTCCGCGGATCTCACTGAAGCGTACG
This sequence comes from Planctomycetota bacterium, assembly GCA_035649615.1. GTDB lineage: Bacteria > Planctomycetota > MHYJ01 > MHYJ01 > JACPRB01 > DASRJF01. The sequence continues at coordinate 1,800 of DASRJF010000082.1, forward strand.
TCGAGTCCGGCCGCATGGTGAACTCGGGCCCGTTCGACGGGACGCCGAACGAGGAGGGGATCCGGAAGGTCACGGAGTACGCGGCCGAGAAGGGGTTCGGCGGACGGGCGGTCAACTACAAGCTGCGCGACTGGCTCATCTCGCGCCAGCGCTACTGGGGCTGCCCGATCCCGATCATCCACTGCGCGACCTGCGGCCCCCAGCCGGTGCCCGACCAGGACCTGCCGGTCGTCCTCCCGACGAACATCACGAACTTCGTCCCGAAGGGGCGGTCGCCGCTCGCGGATTCACCGGAGTTCATGGCCGTGAAGTGCCCGAAATGCGGCGGCGCGGCCGAGCGCGACCCCGACACGATGGACACGTTCATCGACTCCTCGTGGTACCAGTTCCGCTACGTCGATCCGCGCAACGACCGCGAGATCTGGCGGAAGGAGGAGATCGCGAAGTGGGCGCCGGTCGATCTCTACGTCGGCGGCATCGAGCACGCGCGAGGCCACTGCCTTTACTTCCGGTTCATCACGAAGGTCCTGCACGACCTCGGCCTGTGTCCCGTCGACGAGCCCGCGGTGCGCCTCTTCAACCACGGCATGGTGTGCGACGAGAAGGGCGACATCATGTCGAAGCGGAAGGGCAACGCGCCTTCCCCGGCGGCCATCCTGGACACGTGGGGCGTCGACGTCTGCCGCCTCGCGATGTCGTTCTTCGCGCCGAGCGAGGACCAGATCAAGTGGAGCGAGCACGGGCTCGTCGGAGCCGAACGGTTCGCGCGCCGCGTCTACGAGGTCGCGGACCGCGTGAAGGACTACCCGTCGGGACCCGTCAACCGCGCGAAGCTCCAGCCGAAGACGCAGGCGGTCTGGCGCAAGCTCCACCAGGTGATCCGCAAGGCGCTCCACTCGTACGAGAACGACCTGCACTTCAACACCGTGCTGTCGCACGTCATGGAGCTGCTGAATGTCCTCGGGCAGAACTGGAATTTCGAGAAGCCCGAGGGTTTCGACGACGACCGGTGCGCCGTGCGCATCGTCGTCTTCGACGTGGTGAGGATCCTCGCGCCGATGGCCCCGTTCCTCGGCGAGGAGCTCCACCGGCGGCTCGGGGGGAAGGGGTCCGTCCTCCGCGCGGGATTCCCGTCGCTCGACCCCGAAGCGGCGAAAGAGGAAGAAGTCGAGATCGTCGTGCAGATCAACGGCAAGGTCCGGGGCAAGGTCGTCGTGGCCGCGGACGCATCCGAGGATCAGGTGCGCGCGGCGGCGCTGGGCGAGGCGTCCATCGTGAAGAGCCTGGACGGGAAATCGCCGAAGAAGGTCGTGGTCGTGAAGGGACGGCTGGTCAATATCGTGGTCTGAAGGCGGATCTCACTTCTCCGGCACGATCAATTCCGGCACGGCATCCGTCCCCTTCAACTCGAGTTCGAGGATGTGCTGACCGTACGTCCGGCGCACGACGCCGCCGTAGGACTTGCCGTTGTGCACCGTGGGGAAGGGGACGTCCTTGTTGCACCAGGTGACGAGCGTCGTCTCGCGGCCGTCGGGATACGTCACCTTCGACGTGAGCCGCGTGCACTCGTACGGCTTGCCCGACGCGACCGTGATGGTTTCCTGCGCGATCTCGACCTTCGAACGGGGATCCGGGGCGGTCGGCTTCACGGTTTCGATCGGCTTGTCCGACGCGTCCTTGCCCGGGTACACCTTCGTCGGACGCGGCGAGTTGGGTTCTCCCACCCACAGCTGCAGGGGCTTGGCCGTGGCGTCGATCTGGTACTTGGTGATCATGGTGCGCTGGGCCCCGCCGGGGCTCACCGACGCGCGGGTCCGGTTCTCGATCCAGAAGGTGTCCTTGTCATCGGCCACCACGGCGACCCGGCTCGAAATCAGCTCGGTGGAGGCCTTCGACCGCACGGAATAGAGGGCCCACTGGCCGACCTTGAGCTGGGAGGTCTCCTGCACGCCCAGCGCCATGACGACGACCAGTTCCCGGGCCGTCGGATCGTCCACGGGCGTTTTCTGCTGAGGGGCGCACGCCGCCAGCGCGGCGGCGAGGAGAAAGACGGCTCGTTTCATGACGGTCCTCATCAGGGACGGGATTCTAACGAGTCCGGAGTCCTGAGTCCAAGGTCCCATGTCCGCATGCCCGGCCCAGTCGACCGTTGACCGTTGACCGTTGACAGATCAGCCCACATTACCAACGCTTCACGCGAGAGCAGAGAAAGGCTTGATCAAGCCTTTCAATCCGACTTCGCGAAATGCCATTTCTTGGGGCTGGACTGCCGTCAACGGTCAACCGTCAACCGTCAACGCTCTTGGTCCTGTGAGTTCGGGCGATTCCGTCTCGCCTTGTTCCTCTCCTCCATGAGCTTCCGGATCGTGACCTCGTACCCTTCCGCCTTCGGCCGGTAATAGGTCCGGTCCTTCAGGCCCTCCGGCAGATGGGCGTGGCCGGGGACGCCGCCGTCCTTGTCGTGGGCGTACTCGTATCCGGCGCCGTACCCGAGGTCCTTCATGAGGCCCGTGGGGGCGTTCCGGAGGTGAAGCGGGACTCCCTCGTGCGGCTTCGTCCGCACATCGTCCCGCGCCTCGTTCATCGCGACGTAGCTCGCGTTCGATTTGGGCGCGGTGGCGAGATAGGTCGCCGCCTGCGCGAGCGGGATCCACGCCTCGGGCATCCCGATGAAATCGACCGCCTCCTTGGCGGCCACCGCGACCGAGAGCGCGCGGGGATCCGCGTTGCCCACGTCCTCGCTCGAGAAGATCACCATCCGTCGCGCGACGAAGAGCGGGTCCTCGCCCCCCTCGAGCAGGCGCGCCATCCAGTAGAGCGCCGCGTCGGGGTCGCTGCCGCGCATCGACTTTATGAAAGCCGACGCGAGGTTGAAGTGCTCGTCGCGGTCGCGGTCGTGGCGCGCGAGAAGGCGCGGCACGACGGCCTGCACCGCGGCCAGGGTGACGCTTCCCGAGTTCACCGCCAGCTCGAGGAGATTGAGCGCCTCGCGCGCGTCGCCGTGCGACATCCGCGCGATCCACTCGAGGGCCGTCGGCTCGACGTCGATCGTTTGAATTCCCAACCCGCGCGGATCCTTGAGCGCGCGATCCAGGATTGACCGGATTTCCGTCTCGTTCAGCGGGCGGAGCACGAGAACGCGGCACCGGGAAAGCAGCGGCGCGGTGAGCTCGAACGAGGGATTCTCCGTCGTCGCGCCGACCAGGATGATCGTCCCGTCCTCGATGTGCGGAAGGAAGGCGTCCTGCTGCGCGCGGTTGAAGCGGTGGATCTCGTCGATGAAGAGGAGCGTGGGCTTGCCGTCCTGCGCGCGCCGGGCCGCGGCCATCGCGATCGCCTCGCGCACCTCCTTGATGCCGCTCGTGACGGCGCTGAAAGGCACGTGCGGGAGTTTCAACGTGGCCGCGAGCAGCCGGGCGAGCGTCGTCTTTCCGGAGCCCGGCGGGCCCCAGAGGATCAGGGATGGCGGCGGCGCCCCCGAGGCGAGCAGGGGACCGAGCGGCTGGA
>DASRJF010000083.1:0-8446 GCA_035649615.1 Planctomycetota bacterium
CCAAGCGGACGCCCGACGAGCAGGCGGAGTATTTCTACAACCAGAAGAACATGCACCGGCTCATGTTCTTCTCCTCGTTCTTCCTGCTCTTCTCCCTCGTCCTCATGTTCGTCGACGACTACTGGGGCGTCACCCCGGCCAAGAACCGCGACTGGAAGGAGTACCAGGCGACGTTCGGGAGCATGGAGCTGACGAAGCTCCAGTTCGAGATCGCCCAGGTGCAGGAAATCCTCGCCGCCAACACGGAGGAGCTCGGGAAGATCGACCGGAAGATCGCGCGCGAGGAGGAGAAGCTCGCCGACCCCGCCACGGAAAAGGAAGTCGATATCCTGGTCCTCGATCCGGCGACGCTCCAGAAGAAGCCGGTGAAGGACAAGGTGAAGCCGGTCGAGCTCGAGCGCGAGCGCGAGAAGCTCCTGGGCGAGTACCAGGACAAGAACATGAGGATGAACTTCGACAAGTCGGAGTTCATGACCGTCCGCTGGGAGTTCGAGGAGGCGAAGCACGACCTCGACGGGGCGCGGAAGGAAGGCGACTCCCGCCTCCCGGTCATCGAGAAGCGCTACGAGGCGGCCCTGGCCCGGTGGGACGAGATCCAGCGGCGCACGAAGGAATCCAAGGCGGCGTTCGACGACGTCGACCACCGCATGTCGAAGGTCGAGGACCGGATCCTGGCCGCGAAGTCGGACTTCGCGAAGCTCAAGGCCGAGCGGGCGAAGCTCCTGAAGGAGCGCGACGACCGGATGCTCCGCCTCAACCGCGAGAAGCCGCAGATCGCGAACGCGATCCGGAACGCGCCGATGCTCGACTTCTTCGATCCCTCGATCAAGATCTTCCAGCAGATCGTCCCGATCGTCCTCGAGGACATCAACTTCGCCAAGGTCGAGAGGATCGACCGCTGCCACACGTGCCACCGCGGCATCGACAACCCGAACTACGAGGTCGAGTTCTTCCCGGACAAGGAGGAGGAGGACCGCCACGTCTTCCGCAATCCCGAGCTCCGGAAGTTCGTCCTCCACGCCCGGGGGAAGGCCCCCGCCGAGTCCTGCGAGGTCTGCCGCGCCGCCGCGGGCGGGATGATCGTCACGACCGCGCACGGCGCCTGGGGCTCCGACGAGGTCGTGAAGTACACGAAGGCCCTGATGGCCCACCCGAGGCTGGAGCTCTTCGCCGGCCCGGGCTCGCCCCACGCGCTCGACCGCGTCGGGTGCACGTCGTGCCACGAGGGGGACGGGCGCGACACGGAATTCTCGCGCGTCGTCCACATGCCCGACACCGACCTCCAGCGGAAGGAGTGGGAGAAGCGTCACCACTATCACTACCGCCACCTCTGGGACGCGCCGATGCTGCCGAAGCGCCACTTCTACGCGTCCTGCCGCAAGTGCCACAGCGGCGAGGTCGAGGTCTCGGGCGGCGAGGATCCCGAGCGCGGCACGGGATTCCAGCAGCGGGAGATCGGGCTTCCCGCCGGGGACGACTACGTCAAGGGGATGATCCTGTACGAGCGCGCGGGCTGCTACGCGTGCCACCGCACCGACGCGTACCAGGTTCTCCCGAAGGACACATCTCCGGTCAAGAACCCGAAGCTCGACCCCAACCGGCGCACCCGGCGCCCGGGTCCGCCGCTGACGCACATCAAGGACAAGGTCGATCCCGGCTGGGCCGTGAAGTGGGTGCTCGCCCCGAAATCATTCCGGCTGTCGACGCGCATGCCGCACTTCTTCGGCCAGTCGAACGCGCGCACCGTCACCACCCTGGAGGGCTCGAAGGTCGGGCCGGACAAGGTGGAGCCGCTGATCGCGGCCTCGATGGTGAAGTACCTGTTCGAGGTGTCCAAGACGTGGGACTACAAGGCGCCCGCGGCGCCGAAGACGCCCGACCCGAACCGCGGCCTCGCTCTCTTCGAGCAGGTGGGCTGCCGCGCGTGCCACACGATCACGCCCGATTCCGGGTACGCGAAGCGGAAGGACCTCCGCAACGACGACGACGAGTGGCGGCCGCCGACGGGCGAAAGCTGGCTGCTCAAGGAGTTCGGGCCCAACCTGGCGGGCCTCGCCAGCAAGTTCCGCGACAACCCGGAGCGCGGCCGCGCCTGGCTCCTGAACTGGCTGAAGGATCCCGAGCACTACTTCGCCGACGCCCGCATGCCCGCGTTCCCGCTGGCCGAGCAGGACCTGCACGACGTCGCCGCCTGGCTCATGACGCTGAAGAAGGAAGGCGATTTCGACGCGAAGCCCGGCATGCCCGCGTTCGACGACGCGGACCACAAGATCCTCGACACGCTCATCTTCGAGCAGCTCCGCTCGAAGCTGCCCGACGTCGACGCGAAGTCCGCGCTCGACGCGATGCAGGCGAAACGCACCGAGAAAGTCCTGTGGTTCGGCCGGAGGATGGTCCAGAACTACGGCTGCTTCTCGTGCCACGAGATGAACCCGGAGAAGGAGGACGATCCCCTGACCGCCGAGAAGGAGGAGGATCCCTTCCTCAAGACGCTCCCGGTCACCGAGCTCCCCGTGAACTGGACCGACATCGAGGGCATCGGCGTCGAGCTCACCGGAAGCCAGCCCGAGGGGAACAAGGCCGTCGACCAGCTGGCGTTCGGGTACACGCACTACGACGGGGTGAAGCACCACGGCGTCCACTTCACCCATCCGATCTTCCACAAGCCGTACCGGCACGTCGATCCGGAGAACACCGAGCCGGAGATCGTGAAGGTCCGCGACTATCGCCACGTATGGCTCAAGAACAAGCTCCTCGACCCGCGGGTCTTCGACGGCGGCAAGCTCGCGTCGCTTCCCCCGGACGAGCTCCTCAAGATGCCGAACTTCTACCTGAACGCCGAGGAGACCCGGCTCCTGACGACGTTCGTGCTGTCGTTCACGAACCACGACATCCCGCTCAACCTCGTCGAGCGCGCGAAGAAGCGGCTCACCGAGGACGAGGCCGCGCTCAACCGCGGCCACCGCCTGATCCGGGAGAACAACTGCCGCGCGTGCCACCGGTTCTCGCTGGACCGGCTGGAGCTCGAGTGGGAACGCGAGGAGGTCACCGCCGGCGGCCGGAAGTCGGTCAAGTCCTTCGAGTGGGTCGAGGGGATGCAGACCGGGATCGTTCCCGAAAGCACGGCCGCGTCGCTGCTCTCGAAGTGGGGAATCAAGCCCTCGACGCCCGAGGGGAAGCTGAAGCTCCACTCGTTCAACTGGGTTTCCGACGGCTGCTCGATGAAGCTGAGCCCCGCCGTCAACCCGGGGGCGCGGTTCGTCGTCGTGGACGGCTCGAAGGCCCATTACCTCCACGTCTCGCAGAACGAAAAGGGCGAGGACATCGTGGTCCCGCGCCTGATCCGTCGCTGGAAGTCGATGGACGGCGGCGAGATCCTGCCGCACATCGTGAAGTACAAGACCGAGCACGCCGACGACTGGAAGGACCCCGACGACAATTCGTACCTCAACCTCGACGACGCGTCGGTGCTGGCGTCGCGCTTCCCGCCGATGCTGCGGTCGCAGGGCGTGAAGACCCAGCCGCAGTGGCTCTTCGAATTCCTCAAGAACCCGGCGGCGCATCCGATCCGGCCGGCGCTCCACCCGATCGTGCCGGACGGGAAGGGCCCGCCCGACCCGAACGTCCGGATGCCGGACTTCGGCTTCTCGGACGAGGAGGCGGCGGCGCTGGTGCGCTACTTCTGGGCGCGCGACCGGCTCGCGTCGGAGGAGACGCATCCCTTCACGATGTTCCCCGAGCGCGAGGCGGCCCACGTCGCGAAACACCAGGAGTCGCTGAAGAAGTCGGAGGCGTTCCTCGCGAGCACGTGCGGACTGTGCCACTACTGGAACGGGAACGCCCCGACGGGCGGCTTCGACATGTCGTACCGGTACGGCCCGGAGATCGCGAACGTCGAGCACCGCCTGCGGCCGCGCTGGCTCTACCCGTGGCTGCGCAGCCCGGCCCTCGTCTACCCCGGAACGCCGATGACGTCGGCGGACTACAAGGACATCGGCGGGGGCGACCAGGAGGCGGGCCTGAAGGCCGCCGTGGACCTGATGATGAACTTCAAGAAGCTGGCTCCGCCGTTCGGGACCAAGCCCGCCCAACCCCCGGCTCCGGAAAAGAAGGAGCCCGAGAAGAAGGAACCCGAGAAGAAAGAACCGCCCAAGAAGGACAAGTAGTGCGAGTCCTTGCGGTCCTCATCCCGTTCCTCGCCCTGTCGTGCGACGGCGGCCCTTCGCCGCCTCCCTCGCCGGCACCGCCGCCGCCGGTCGAGACTCCCCTCCGCACCGGCGCGATCGAGGGAGTCGTGCGCGTCGATTCCGGCGACATCGCGCCGCTGATGGGCACGGTCCGCGGATTCGAGAAGTACTGCGGAACCGGACCGCTCGACCCCGGGATCTATAAGGTGGACGCGGCCACGAAGGGGCTCGCCGGCGCCGTCGTCGAAGCCGACGGCCGGTGCGCGGATTTCAAGTCGCCGGGAGTCCCGGTCCTCGATCAGAAGGCGTGCCTGTTCACGCCCGTGCTGCTCGTCGTCCCGCCGGGGCCGGTCGTCTTCAAGAACAGCGACGCGATGCCGCACAACGTGACGATCCGGGGCCTGCTCAACCGGGAAGTGGCCGAAGCTTTTCTCGGAGGCCAGGCCATCTCGAAGACCTTTCCTTTCGACGAGAAGCTGGCGGTCCGGTGCACGTTCCATCCGTGGATGCAGGCGGGCCTGGTCGTGACCCGCCGCGCCGCGCACGCGGTGACGGACTCCGCGGGCCATTTCCGCATCGAAGGCGTCGAATCGGGACGCCGGACGATAAAGGTATGGCACCTGCTGGGGGAAGAGGTCACGGTGGAGGTGGACGTGCCCGCCGATGGCGTGGTCAAGGTGCAGATCGCCTGGAAGCCAAGATCCAACTTCAGAGCAGGCTTTGCGCGGTAGCGAGGACGATTGGCGATTTGCGATTGGCCATTGGCGGAATTCCAAGTTGCCAGGTGAGAATTCCGGATTTTAAGTGAAGCAGCTTTTCGGAGTCCTCTGGCAAGGTAGAGAGGCAAGCTTGCTTTGAGGGAATTTCAAATCGCAAATCTCAAATCCCAAATCGTCAGTCTTCGCCTGCCAGATTGACCTTCCTTAGGAGGTGGGGAAAGAGCCCCCTGTAAGGGCTTGCATTCCAGTGAGTTCCCGCTATGATCTCGTCCCCTGCATGGCATTTCATTTGCTAAATCGAAGTCTCTGAAATCTTGGACTTCAAATCTTGGGAGGGTGTGATATGGCATCTCTGAAGCCGATTCGGGACAAGGTCGTCGTGGAGCGCAGCGAAGCGGAAGAGCGCACGGCGGGCGGCATCGTGCTTCCCGACTCCGCGAAGGACAAGCCCAAGCAGGGGACGGTCATCGCCGTCGGCACGGGCCGCGTGCTCGAGAACGGCGAGGTCCGCAAGCTCGAGGTCAAGAAGGGCGACAAGGTGCTCTTCGGCGGGTACGCGGGCAGCGAAGTCAAGCTCGACGGGCAGGAGCTGCTCATCCTGAGCGAGAGCGAGATCCTGGCGGTGATCGAGAACGGGAAGAAATAGCATCCCGCATCCCGTATCCAGCATCCAGGGAGGATGGTGGACGGGAGCCCGGGATGCCGGATGCAGAATGCCGGATGCACGAGTCGATTGATCCGGCTCCCTTAAACGAAAAAATGAAATCAAGGAGATAGACATGGCAGCGAAAAGGATTGCTTTTGAACAAGAGGCCCGCGAGGCCGTCCGCCGCGGGGTCAAGCAGCTCGCGCGCGCGGTGAAGGTCACGCTCGGGCCCCGGGGCCGGAACGTCCTGCTCGAGAAGAAGTGGGGCGCCCCGACGGTCTCCTCCGACGGCGTCACGGTCGCCAAGGAGATCGAGCTGAAGGATCCGTACGAGAACATGGGCGCGCAGATGGTCAAGGAGGTCTCCTCCAAGACCAACGACGTCGCCGGCGACGGCACCACGACCGCCACGGTGCTCGCCGAGGCCATCTTCGACGAGGGGCTCAAGAACGTCACGGCCGGCGCCAACCCGATCGCGCTGAAGCGCGGCATCGAGAAGGGCGTCGAGGCCGTCGTCGAGGAGCTGAAGAAGATGTCCCGCCAGGTGAAGGGCAAGGAGGACATCCAGAACGTCGGCACGATCGCCGCGGGCGGAAACGAGCTCGTCGGCACGATGCTCGCCAACGCGATGGAGAAGGTGGGCAAGGACGGCGTCATCACGGTCGAGGAGGGCAAGGGCCTCGAGACGAACGTCGAGTGGGTCGAGGGGATGCAGTTCGACAAGGGCTACATCTCGCCCTACTTCGTGACCGAGCCCGAGGACATGAAGGCGAACCTCAAGGACGCCTATCTCCTCATCCACGAGAAGAAGATCACGGCGGCGAAGGACCTGATCCCGCTGCTCGAGAAGATCGCGAAGACCGGCAAGCCCCTCCTCATCATCACGGAGGAGCTCGAGGGCGACGCCCTCGCGACGCTCGTCGTGAACAAGCTCCGCGGCACGCTGCACGTCTGCGCCGTGAAGGCGCCGGGCTACGGCGACCGCCGGAAGGCCATGATGGAGGACATCGCCGTCCTGACGGGCGGGAAGGCCATCTTCGAGGACCTCGGGATCGAGCTCGAGAAGGTCGACCTGTCGATGCTCGGCCGGGCCAAGAAGATCGTCGTCGAGAAGGAGAACACGACGGTCGTCGAGGGCGCGGGCGACACGAAGGCGATCCAGGGCCGCATCGCGCAGATCAAGAAGGAGATGGAGTCGACCACCTCCGACTACGACAAGGAGAAGCTGCAGGAGCGGCTGGCGAAGCTCGCGGGCGGCGTGGCGCAGATCAACGTCGGCGCCGCGACCGAGGTCGAGATGAAGGAGCGGAAGCTCCGCGTCGAGGACGCCATGTTCGCGACGCGCGCGGCCGTGCTGGAGGGGATCCTCCCCGGCGGCGGCGTGGCCCTCATCCGCGCCTCGAAGGCCCTCGACAAGGTGAAGACCTCCAACGAGGACGAGAAGACGGGCGTGGACATCATCCGGCGCGCCGTGGAGGCGCCGATCCGCCAGATCGCCGCGAACAGCGGCATCGACGGCGCGATCGTCGTCGAGCGGGTGAAGGAGTCGAAGGATTCGAACTTCGGCTTCGACGCCGAGAAGCTCGAGTACGGCGACATGTTCAAGTTCGGCATCATCGACCCGACGAAGGTCGTCCGCAGCGCGCTGCAGAACGCGGCGAGCGTGGCGGGCCTGCTCCTCACGACGGACGCGCTCATCAGCGAGATCCCGGAGAAGAAGTCCGCGGGCGCGGGCGGCGGCGGCGGCGGGATGGGCGGGATGGGCGGCATGGGCGGCGGAGACGACGAGTTCTAAACCAGGCACGACGATTCAAAGAGAGCCCCGGTGAACAACCGGGGCTCTTTCTTTTTAAAGAGTGATTGGCGATTTGGGATTGGCGATTGGGGGGACCCGAGTGGCGGGCGCGCGACCCCGCCGTTAGGCTTGCCTTGACATGAACCGGCGGGCGATCGTCGCGGTCCTGGCCCTCATGGGATGCGGCGACCCCGTCGCTCCACCCGCGACACCCTCCGCCACGCCGGCCGCGATTCCACCCGCCGTGGGTTCGCTCTTGGGTACCGTGCGACTCGCCGGCATCGAAATCAAGCCGAGGCACGATCTCAAATACGATGATTCGCTCATCCTCGGACCAGGCCAGGTCATGGCCAATGTGTACGTTGCCGTGAGATCAGGTCTCGGCGATCGCCGCTTTTCAACCGCAAGCAATCCGGTACTCCTCCGTCACGGCGGGAGTCTCTACGAACCTCGGGTCGTGGGACTCATGACAAATCAGCCGCTCAAAGTGCGAAATGGCGACGACAAGCTGCACAACGTCCGGATCACTTCCAACTTTGGTCGGCCGTTCAACATAGGGTTGGCCAAGGGCTCTGAAGAGGGTCTGACGTTCCCAAAACCGGAAATTGGGATGCCCGTGATGTGCGACGTCCATCCATGGGAACGCGCCTGGATCCACGTCTCGGATCACCCGTTTTTGGCCGTAACGGCGATCGATGGCGCATACTCGATACCCGGGTTGCCGCCGGGCGAGTACGAAATCCTCGCGTGGCATGAACGATTCAAAGACGCGCCGCTCATTTCAAAGGTGAAAGTGGAAGCCGGAATGGCGTCGACCCTCGACTTCACGTTCGAGGCGCCCTCCAAGTAGCGCGCCGGTTGCGCGGGCCCGAAGGCGCTGATAGGTTCGCAGAACTGGAAACCGTCATCGAAAGAGAGGGTCGCATGCGTTTCCTGGCGCCGACGCTCGTTCTTGCGATCTCCGTTTCCCTGGGCTGCGGCAAGAAACCCGACGCGACCGGCGGCGCGCCGCCTCCGCCCGTCACCGCGGATCAGAAAGGGCCTTCCAACCCCGGCCCCATCGATCCCGCCACCGCCGGAACGATCAAGGGAGTCGTGA
>DASRJF010000084.1:0-4114 GCA_035649615.1 Planctomycetota bacterium
GATCCCGCCCTGCCGGTGCGGGATGAACTTCTCCTCGGCTCCATCCAAGGCCGCCAAGACGTCGTAGGGATTCTGAAATCCCGTCCCCACCGACTCGCTCGGGGTTCCCGCCGTGTCCTGCCAGCCTTCCTTGTAGACCCAGGCCCGGTCGCCCACGCGCAACAGGCGCAGGGGAGCGCCCGATTTCGATTCCTCTTCGATCAATACGACGCCGGCCCGGAATCCGCGGGCGGTTCCGCGGCAGCTCATCACGACCTTGCCGCCGGTTTCGTACTCGGCGTAGAACCGCCCTTGCACGAAGGGGGACCCGGAGGCTTCCTGGAGACGCTCATGGAGGCGTTCCCGATCCTCGGGCGTACGTGAGGCCGGTTCGAGCTTCGGCGAGGCGCAGCCGGGGAAGAGCAGGAGGACGACCCAGAGGCGTTTCATGGTCCAGCTACTTTAGCGGCCTACGGCTCGTGCCGGACCAGTTTCTCGAGCGCGGTTTTCAAATTCTCGCGCGCCCGGAAGAGGAGGGACTTCACCGCCTCGAGCGACACCGACATCGCCTCCGCGATCTCGTCGTACGGAAGCTCGTGAAAGCGGGAGAGGATCACGGCCATGCGCTGGTTGGCGGGGAGGCCGTCGACGGCGCGCCGGACCGCGTCGCGCACCTCCGCCAGGTGGAGGTCGTCGTCCGGCCTCGCCCCCGCAGGCTCCTCCAGCGTCTCCTCCACCGGGAGCGATCCCCCCCGGGGCCGGGACCGGATCTCGTTGAGGCACCGGTTGACCGCGATCCGGTACAGCCACGTCGAGAAGCGCGCCGCCGGCTGGTAGGAACCCCGGGCCCGCCACACCTTGACGAAGATCTCCTGCGCCAGGTCGTCGGCGAGCGACCGGTCGCCGCAATAGCGCCACGCGATGTTGAGCACCGCCTTCTGGTGCCGCCGCACGAGCTCGTCGAAAGCCGCCGCGTCCCCGCCCTGGAAGCGGAGCATGAGCTCGACGTCGGGATCGCCGAAAGGATGAGATCGGTTCACTTATTTCGCGGCCAGGACCCGGCGGTTGTCGACCCGACGGGTGAAGCCGACGTCGTCGAGGTGCTCGAGGAGCGGGATGACGTACTTGCGCGTCGTCCCCGTCAGGTCGCGCACCTGGGCCGCCTCGATGGGACCCCGCTCGCGGATCGCCTCGCCGACGATCCGCTTCGCCTCCTCCACCGTCTCGCGGTGGAAGAGGACCTCGTCCTTGAGCTTGACGACCGTGCCCTGGTCCACGAGGAGCCCGAGGACCCGGTCGATCCGCTCCGCGTTGTACTTGGGAAACCGCGTCTTGAGCTCGTCGATCCGCGGCGTCGCGAACTTCGTGTCGCGCAGCGCGCGCTCGACCTCGGCCGCGGCCTCCGTGTCCTCCCGCGACAGCTTGACCGCGAAGCCGGCGAGCTTCGCCTTGCCGTTCTCGACGGCGAGGACGCCGCGGCGGGCGAGCTCGTCCAGCGAGCGGCGGAAGAGGGCCTCCTCGAGCTTCGTCTCGTTGCGCAGCACGAGCAGGTCGAACCCCGCCCGGAGCGGCTGGCGCTTGTGGAACGTCTCCACGAGGTTGCGGATGTGCTGCATCGTCGCCTCGAGCGCGTCGACGTGCATGAAGCGGCCGCCGTCGAATCGCGCGAGCTTCCCCGCCGCCTCGAACTGCGCGACCGCGGCCTCGACCTGGTCCTGGGGCGCCTTGGCCTGTTTGGAGAACTCCTTGAGATCGACGGCTTTCCGCCCCATCTCCTTCAAGGCGAATTCGAGCGCGCCGAACCGGTCGGAGATCGACGCCTCCTTCTCGACGAGCCGCATGAGGTTCTCGTCGCGGAACGGGCTGAGCTTCCGGTCGGACGCGTCCAGGACGCGGCCGCCCCCGATCGTGTAGGTGGGCGTCTGGAGCCGGACGATGTAGGGATCGCCCGCGGCCACGACCACCGGCTCGTCGAGCCGGAACTGCACGTAGCACTCCTCCCCGGGCTCGAGGGTCTTCTTGTCGAGGAGGACGATACGGCCGTCGGCCTCGCGCGTCCCGACGTGGAGCTTGACGGGCGAGAGGTTGCGCAGCGGCCGGGGGATGTCGGGCACGTACTTGAAGCGCGCCTCGACGAAGACGGACGCCTTGAAGTAGCCGGGGGTGGCGGCGACCATCCCGCGCGTCACCTCCTGCTGATCGAGGTCGCTGACGGCGATCGCCGAGCTGTGGCCCGCGCGGATCTCCGTCACCTCCGACTTGTACGCCTGGAGGCTCCGGACGCGCCCCGACTTGCCGAGGGGGAGGATCTCGACGACGTCCCCGATCTTCGCGGTGCCGGTGACCGGCACGCCCGTGACGACCGTGCCGAATCCCTTGGCGGAGAAGACGCGCTGGATCGGCATCCGGAAGATCCCGGAGGACTCGTGCGGCGTCGCCTCCTGGACCACGGCGTTGATCCGCTCTTTCAGGGCGTCCATCCCCGCGCCCGACAGCGCGCTGACGCGGACGAACGGAGCGGACTCCAGGAAGGTTCCCCGCGTCAGCGAACGCACGTCGTCCTCGACGAGCGCGAGGAAGTCCGGATCGCCCTTGTCGACCTTCGTGATCACGATGATGCCCCGTTTCAGGCCCAGGAGCTGCATGATCGTGACATGCTCGCGGGTCTGGATGTTCGGCCCCTCGTCCCCCGCGACGATGAGGAGGACGACGTCGATCGACGTCGCCCCCGCCACCATGTTCTTGATGAACCGCTCGTGGCCGGGGACGTCGATGATCCCGACTTTGCGCCCATCCTTCAGGGTGAACGGGGCGAATCCGAGGTCTATTGTCATCTCGCGCTCTTTTTCCTCCTTGAGCCGGTCGGGGTCGATGCCCGTGAGCGCCTTGACGAGGGTGCTTTTCCCGTGGTCGATGTGCCCGGCTGTGCCGACGATGACGTTGTAGATGTCGGCCGATTTGAGCTGGGGTGGGGCCATGTGTCCCTCCGCCGGAGGGTTCCGGACTCGCGGGGAGTCTACCACCCCCATCGCCTTGACCGCCAGAGGCGGCGCGGGATAGGCTGGACCCCGCCTCCATGAGACTCCTGTCGGCCGCCTTCCTGCTCGCGCTGGCTTCGTGCTCGGGTTCCATCGATCCCGCGATCGCGAAGGCCGACGTCGAGCAGCTCGTGAAGGTCTACCACGAGGCGTACGACCGGGGGGACGTCGCCGGGGTGATGGCGTTGCTCGATCCCGAGATCACCATCCCGAACCCGCCGTCTTCCTTCTTCCGCGGAGCGGAGAGCTGCGGCGCCGAATTGAAGAAGGGCATGGACCGCATCCGCGACCAGGGGAAGGTCGGGAAGCGGATGACGTACCTGGGCGAAATCAAGGTGGTCGTGGAGGGCCGCGTCGCCGTCGCGACCTACCAGGCCCACGTCAGCGAGGAGGGCTCGACGCCCTCGAAGTCGATCTTCACGCGGATTTACAGGCATGACGGCAAGAAATGGCTGATTCTCGCGGAGCACTACACGTTCGCGCCGGAGAAGTGATCACGGCTTGTAGAGCAGCTCCATCTCCTGCCGCCGGGGCCCGCCGAAGCCGAGCACTTTTCCCTTCACGAACCGCCCCTCGAGCCCCTCGTGGCCGCGCGAGACCAGGAATTGAAATCCCGCCCGCTCGAAATCGGCGCGCTTCAGCTGATACCACCCCGGGCCGGTTTCCGCGTCCCAGAAGACGAGCGTCCCCGACGGCAGGCCTCCGATGATCTCGAGGTTCCGCGCCCGGTCCCCCCACGCGGGCGCGCTCCACGGATCGACGTCGAACAGGATGGCCATGTACGCCTGGCTCCAGACCACGCGCGACACTGGTCGCGGGCTCTTCAGGAAGTCGGCGTGGACTTCAGCCACCAGTCGCGCATCCCGCGAGTAGACCCAGGCGTCGACGTAGATCACGGAAAAGGCGGCGGAAGCGGCGAGGACCGCGCCCGCGAGCCCGAACCGCGCAGGCCGGGCCCAAGCCGACACGCGATCGGCGATCGCGTTCCATCCCTCGAGGGCGATGAGCGCCATGGCGGGCGCAACGCACACCATGTAACGCGGGTACCCGGCGCTGCCGAACCCCCCGTACGACCAAAGAGCGGAATGGAGCCCGAG
>DASRJF010000085.1:0-4270 GCA_035649615.1 Planctomycetota bacterium
CGCAGGCCCTTCGCGTTGACGCGGACCGTGTACGTGCCGGCTTCCAGGCGGACGCCCATCTGGCGGAGCGTCTCGAGGACGACGGTGAGGTCCTCGGCCCGGACGTTCTCGACGGTGACGTCGCCGCCGGTGATCGCGGCCGCCGCCATGAACGTGCCCGCCTCGATGCGGTCGGGGATCACGGTCTTCTCGGCGCCGTGCAGGCGCTCGACGCCGTGGACGATGAGCCGGTGGTTGCCGATCCCGTCGATGCGCGCGCCCATGTGGTTGAGGAGGTGGGCGAGCTCCTGCACCTCGGGCTCCTGCGCCGCGTGCTCGATCACGGTGCGGCCCTTCGCGAGGACGGCCGCCATCAGGATGTTGTCGGTGCCGGTGACGGTGGACCCGAACGTGCCGCCGAGGTAGACCGTGCCGCCGCGCAGTTTCGCGCCGCGCGCGAGGATGTAGCCGTTGCGGACGGCGAGCCGCGCGTGGAGGCGCGCCAGGCCCTTCAGGTGGAGGTCGACGGGGCGCGACCCGATCGCGCAGCCGCCGGGGAAGGAGACCTGGGCCTCGCCGCGGCGGGCGAGCAAGGGACCCAGCACGCAGATGCTGGCCCGCATGGTCTTCACGATCTCGTAGGGGGCGCGCACGGGGCGGTCGTCTTCGACGGTGAGGGTCAGGCGCGCGCCGCCGCGCTCGACGTGGACGCCGAGTTCCACCAGGAGCTTCGCCATGGTGCGGACATCGGCGAGGTCGGGGACGTTCCGGAGGACGAGGCGCTCGCCGCGCGGGAGGAGGAGCGACGCGGCCATCATGGGGAGGGCGGCGTTCTTGGACCCGTGGATCCGGATCGCGCCCTTGAGCGGACGCCCGCCGTGGATGACGAACTTATCCAAGCTCCCCCTCGCCTCTTGGATGTACTTTATGAATTATAAGTTATGATTTGACGTTGTCAAGCGGATTGCTGAGTGCTTCTGACGCTGACGGCTGAAAGCTGGCCGCTGAGCGCTATTTGAGGAGTGACTTCTGCGCCTGGATGCGCTTCTTCAGCGCGTCGCCCGGAGCGGCCGCGAGGGCCTTCACGTACCACGCCGACGCGTCCGCGTTCTCGCCGTTCCGGCGCGCGATCTCGCCCAGCATGAAGAGCGACTCCGCCTTTTCGACCGCGACCAGGGAGGGGTCCTCGACCGCCTTGGCGAGCAGGGCCGCCGCCTTCTTCTGCTGGGCCCGCTCCGCGGCGATCGACGCCCGCACCTGCTTCGCCGCGTCGTCGATCACGGAGTTCTCGCCCTTCGACTTGTCCACTTCGTCGAGCCACCGGAGCGCGTCGACGTTCTCGCCGCGGCGCCGGAACGTGACCGCGAGCAGGTAGCGGCGAACGAGGAGGGCGGTGCCCGCGTATTTCCCCGCGGCGAGTTCCTTCTCAAGCTTGCGGCACGCCACAAGGTCGTCTTCCGAACGGTTCTTCTTGCCGAGGTCGCCGAGCGACTTGCTGAGTCCGGCCGACTTCGCCGCCTCGACCCAGTCGTCGTAGTCGTCGAGCCGCACCGCCCCGGCCTGCCGCGCGGCCCACGCCGCGTTTAGGTGGCGGCGGCCGATGTCGAGCGGTGGCGCGCCCCGGAGCGTCTCTATCTGCGCGACCAAGTCGTACTTCACCCAGCCCGGGATCTGCTCCTGCTTCGCGCCGGCCGCGATGGGGGTGGCGGGCGTGAGCGCCCCCTTGATCTTCTTCTTGAGCTCGTCGGAGAGCGGAGCCTTGGGAGCGAAATCCTCCTTCGCGCCCGAGTACCAGCACTTCGGGCAGGTCCAGATGTAGTGCTCCATCGGGAGCGTCTGGAAGGCGTGCGGGCAGAAGTCGGAATCCTCGCCGCCCCATCGATACGTCGCGTCGGTCCGCACGACCTCGGTGGCCGTGAACTTCGTCCCGTCGAACGGGCAGACGACGTCGACCTTCTTCGTCTCGTCGAGGGCGACGATGGCCAGTAAAAGCGCGGCCAGTCTCATTGCTCAACCACTCGTTCGATTCCCGCCAGGTCCTTATGAAATCGGACGCCGCGGAACTCCGATCGTAAAACCCTCGCCTGGCCGGCGCCGATTTCCACGAGCGCCCTCGGCGCGCCGCGCAGGATCCGCCGGACCATGTCGAGCCCGTCGCGGCCGCCGTCGAGCGCCACGCGCGGCTCCTTCGTCACCTCGGGCTGGAGACCGTCGATCTCGCCGCTGGGAATGTACGGCGGATTGCTCACGACCAGGTCGAACGTCTCGCCCTTCACCGGCTCGAAATCGGGTCCCCGCTTCAATACGACGGTGGGGGGGAGATTCCGCCTGGCGACCGCGAGGGCCGCGGCCGACACGTCGGTCGCGACGATCACCGCGTGCGGAAGGGCCCTGGCCAGCGCGGCCGCGATCGCGCCGCTGCCGGTGCCGAGGTCGAGCACGCGCTTGGGCTTCAGGGCGATGGCCCGCTCCACCAGGATCTCCGTCTCGGGCCGGGGGATGAGGACCGACGGCGTCACCTGGAACGGGATTCCGAAGAACTCCTTCGTGCCCGTGATGTACGCGAGCGGCTCGCGGTTGCCGCGGCGGGCCACGGCCCGGTTGTAGGTCCGGACCTCGGACATCGTGAGTTCATCCGATCCGCGCGTGATGATCTGCACGTGGGTCGTGACCAGGACGTGCGCCAGGAGGAGTTCCGCGTCGACGCGGGCGTCCGGGACGTCCTGGTCCTTCAGGAAGCGCGAGGCGGCGGCGAGGACGTCGGCGATGCGCCGACCGCGGCGGGTCGTCACGGCTTCTTGCCGCCTCCGAGTCCCTTGAGTTTCTCGGCCCGGTCGGCTTCCAGCAGCTTCGCGACCATGGGATCCAGCCCGCCCTCCATGAACCCCGCGAGGTCGTGGAGGGAGAACCCGATGCGGTGGTCGGTGATGCGGTTGTCGTGGAAGTTGTACGTGCGGATTTTCTCGCTGCGGTCGCCCGAGCCGATCTGCGACCGGCGCAGGTCGGACATCGCCTTCTTCTGCTTCGTCTGCTCGTGCTCGTAGAGCTTGGCGCGGAGCCACCGCATCGCGAGCTCGCGGTTGCGGATCTGCGACCGCTGGTCCTGGCACTGGACGACGATGTTGGTCGGCAGGTGCGTGATGCGGACGGCGCTCTGGGTCTTGTTGACGTGCTGGCCGCCGGGTCCGCCCGCGCTGTACGTGTCGATCCGCAGGTCCTTGTCGTTGATCGTGACGTCCACGTCCTCGGCCTGCGGGAGGACCGCGACGGTGGCCGTGCTCGTGTGGACGCGGCCGCTCGCCTCGGTCGCGGGGACGCGCTGGACGCGGTGCGTGCCGCTCTCGAACCGGAGGTGCTTGTAGACGTCCTCTCCCTCGATCGAGAACGTCGCGTAGTTCAGGCCGCCCAGTTCCGTGGTCACGACCTCGATCAAGTCCGTCGCCCACCCGCGCCGCTTGGCGAACTTCATGTACATCTGGAGGAGTTCCTGGGCGAAGAGCGCGGCCTCGTCGCCGCCGACCCCGGGCCGGAGCTCGACGATGACGCTGCGGGACGTGTCGGCGTCGGCCGAGAGGAGCTGCTCCTCCATCTCGAGGCGCATCTTCGCTTCCGCCTCCTTGAGCTCCCGGACTTCGGCCTGCGCGAGCTCCCGCACCTCCGGGTCCTTTTCGCCCGCGGCCATCGCCTGCGCCTCCTCGAGGTGCTTCAACGTTTTCTCGAACTCGCGGTACTTGGTCGCCCATTTCACGAGGCGGGACCGTTCCTTGAGGAGCACGGAGCACTTCGCGGGATCGGCCGACACGGAGGGGTCGGAGAGGAGGCGGTCGATCTCATCGACGCGGTCGGCCTGCTTCTTGAAATCGTCAAACATGGGTTAAACAAAAAACGCCGCGGAGGGATCCTCTCCCTCGACGGCGCTTCGGTCCCGTGGTTAAGAGTGCTTCGAGTCGCCCGGATTCTGGGCTTTCTGGGCGGCTTTCTGTCCGATGGCGGGGGCGAGCGTGGCGGGGCCGGCGCCCGGGAGCTGCGACTGCAGCGTCTTGCCGGTGCGGGCGGCGGGGGCCTTCGCGCCCGGCTTCTTCCCGGCGGCCAGGTCGCGCGCCTGCTTCGCCTTCTCTCCAGTCCACTTCTTCTGGAAACGCTCGACCATGCCGGCGGTGTCTACGAATTTTTGTTTTCCGGTGTAGAACGGGTGGCAGCTCGAGCAGATTTCGACGGCGATCGTGCCGCCCTTGGTGGACCGGGTCGTGAAGGTGTTGCCGCACCCGCACTTGACGGTCACTTCCTTGTA
>DASRJF010000086.1:0-3624 GCA_035649615.1 Planctomycetota bacterium
ACCAGCGCGTCAACGCCCCCGAGGACCGCGGCCAGCGCTCCGATCTCCTTCGCCGCGCGGAACACGAAGTAGTCCACGGCCAGGCGCGCTTCCGGCTCGGTCCGGGGCAGGAGCTCGCGCATGTCGTTGCTGATGCCGGAAAGGCCCAGCAGCCCGGACTTCTTGTACAGGATCTCCTCCACCTTCCCGGCCGGGAGCCCCAGGCCCTGGACGAGGTAGAGCACGATGCCGGGATCGAGCGCCCCCGGCCGCGTGCCCATGCACAGGCCGTCGAGCGCCGTGAATCCCATCGTGGTGTCGATGCTCTTCCGGTTCTTCAGGGCGCACAGGCTGGCGCCGCTTCCCAGGTGCGCCACGATGACTCGTCCCTCCGCGATCTCGGGGGCGACCTCGGGAAGGATCGACGAGATGTACTCGTAGGAGAGGCCGTGAAACCCGTACCGTTCCACTCCCTTCGAGCGGAATTCGCGGGCCAGCGGGACCACGGTCGCGACCTCGGCGTGGCCGCGGTGAAAGCCGGTGTCGAAGCAGGCCACCTGCGGCACGTCGGGCATCCGGTCCATGAGCGCTTCGATGGGCGCGAGATTGTGGGGCTGGTGAAGCGGGGCGAGCGGCGCCAGGCCTTTCAGCTCGGCCAGGATCTCCGGCGTGATCACGACGGGGCTCGCGTGGCCAGGCCCGCCGTGCACGACGCGGTGGCCGACGCCCGAGAGGCGTCCGCCCTGGTACCTCGACCGCAGCCACGCCGCCAGGACCTCGATGGCGGCTCGCGCGTCCGACACCGAGGGCTGCAGCTTCTCGTCGCTCAGCTTCTCCCCCCGCTCGTCCTTCACCGTGAGCCGGGGGGCGGTGCCGATTCCCTCGATCTGGCCCCGCGTGTCCACCTTCCAGTCGGAACTGCGGAACGCGGAGAACTTCAGGCTCGAGGAGCCTGCGTTCAAGACGAGGACGTGCGCGTTCATAAGGCCTTCGCCCGCCGCGCGTGGGCGACCAGGACCGCGACGGCGCAGCTGGCGATGCGGGACCTCACGCTGTCGGCGCGGCTGGTGAGGATCACGGGGACCTTCGCGCCCAGCACCAGGCCGGCGGAGTCCGCCTTCGCCAGGAACGTGAGCTGTTTCGCGAGGATGTTGCCGGCTTCGAGGTCGGGCGCGACCAGGATGTCCGGATCGCCCGCGACCTCCGAGTCGATGCCCTTCATCCGGGCGGCCTCCTTGCTGATCGCGTTGTCGAAGGCCAGGGGGCCGTCCAGGATTCCACCCCTGATTTGCCCGCGTTCGGCCATCTTGCACAGGGCGGCGGCGTCGATGGTGGCGGGCATCTTCGACGTGACCGTCTCGACCGCCGCGAGGATGGCGACCTTGGGTTTTTCGACGCCGAGGGAGCGGGCCAGGTCGATCGCGTTCTGGATGATGTCCACCTTGTCCTCGAGCGTCGGGGCGATGCTGATCGCCGCGTCGGTGACGAGGAGCACCTTGGGGTACGTGGGCACGTCCATCAGGAAGACGTGGCTGACGCGCCGGCCGGTCCGCAGGCCCTTCTCGCGGGAGACGATCGCGGCCAGGATCTCGTCGCTGTGCAAGCTGCCCTTCATCAGGACTTCGGCGCGGCCCTCCCGCACGAGCGCCACCGCCTTCTCGGCCGAGCCGTGACTGTGGGGCGCGTCGATGATCTCCAGGCCCTTGAGGTCGATGCCGGCTTCCTTGGCAATCTCCTTGATCCTGGCGACCGGCCCCACGAGCAGGGGGATGATCAGCTTCAACCGGGCCGCCTCGACGGCGCCGGACAGGGCGGACGCCTCGCACGGATGGGCGACCGCCGTCGGAACGGGGGAGAGTTTGCGGCATCGTTCGAGCAGCCCCTCGTACTTCCCGGTTCCGGACGCGGCGGCGGGTTTGACGGCGGTCTTCATTCCGAGATCCTCCCTTTTGGTGGCGGTCCCCCTTCTCTATAAGCGCGTTTTTGGGTAGAGACCCGTAAGCAATTGCTTGGAGGATCGGACATGAGCACTCCCCTAAACGTGGAACCCACGGTGCCCGAGGGCATCGACCGTCGTTCGTTTCTCATGCGCCACGCCGTCATCGGCGCGGCCGCCGTGATGACCGGCACCGGGTTTGCGCCCGAAGCGCGGGCCCAGCGGGCGGAGCAGGAGGCGGGGGCCAAGAAACCGCCGGCCCAGCAGGCCTCGCCCGACTTGGACGTCGTGAAGAAGTCGAAGGGTCCGGTGATGACGCTGGCCGACGAGTTCTACAAGGTGGGGCCCGGCCCCTCGAGCTCGCACACCATCGGGCCGATGCGGATCACGTACGACTTCTACCAGCGCTGCACGAAACTGCCGGCGGACCAGCTCGCGAAGGCCACGGGGCTGAAAGTCCACCTTTTCGGCAGCCTGAGCGCCACGGGCAAGGGTCACGGCACGGAGCGCGCCGCGCTGGCGGGCGTGCTGGGCAAGGAGCCCGCGACGGTGGATCCCCTCTTCCTCGACGAGATGAAGGAAAAGCCGGCCCAGACCTACCCGGTCAAGGTCGGAGACAAGACCTTCAACCTGTCGCTGGCCGACGTGGTCTACGACGCCACGAAAGGCGAGTTCCCGCACGCCAACACGATGACCTGCAAGCTCATGGGCGGCGACAAGGCGATTTTCGAGCAGGAGTATTACTCGGTCGGCGGCGGTTTCATCGAGTGGAAGGGCTACGCGCCGCCGAAGAAGGGCGCGCCGAAGTACCCGTACGGCACGATGAAGGAGCTTCGGGCTCACGCGGAGAAAGGCAAGCTCTCGATCGCCCAGGTGATGATGGCGAACGAAGTCGCGGTGTCGGGCAAGAAGGAGGAGGAGATCAACGCGTTCCTCGACAAGATCTCGGGCGCGATGATCGCGACGGTGAAGTCGGGCCTGGCCGTAAAGGAAGGGATCCTGCCCGGGCCGATCAAGCTGCACTCGAAGGCGGCGACCGTGTTCGAGCGCTCGAAGGACGACAAGTACGAGGCCGACCGCGTCATCGCCCAGGTCTCGGCGTTCGCGCTCGCCGCGTCCGAGGAGAACGCCCGCGGCCACCTGGTGATTACCGCCCCGACGGGCGGCTCGGCCGGCGTGATGCCGGCGATCGTGACCGCCCTCTCGGAGAGCAAGCGCGGGGTCACGAAGGAGAAGCTGCGCGAAGGCCTCCTGGCCGGCTTGGCGGTCGGCTACCTGTGCAAGCACAACGCGACGCTCGCGGCGGCCGAAGGCGGCTGCCAGTCCGAGATCGGCGTGGCGTCGGCGATGGCGGCGGCTCTGATCGCGCAAGTCTTTGACGCCCCGCCGCAGGTTCTCGAGAACGCGGCCGAGTCGGCGTTGGAGCACCACCTCGGGATGACGTGCGACCCGGTGGCCGGCTACGTGCAGGTGCCGTGCATCGAGCGGTGCGCGTTCGGCGCGGTGAAGGCCTGGATCGCGTACATGATCGCGACGAACGAGATCGCGTCGCGCCACCGGGTGGACCTCGACACGACGATCAAGACGCTGGCCGACACGGGCAGGGAGATGAACGCGAAGTACAAGGAGACGAGCGAGGCCGGCCTGGCGCAGAACCTGACGCTCTGCTGAGGCGAGACCGGCTATTTCGCCGAGCCGGTCTTATCGCC
>DASRJF010000087.1:0-4573 GCA_035649615.1 Planctomycetota bacterium
TGGAGTCCTTCGTCATCTCCTCCCGGAGTCCCGCGCTGATCGCCTCGAGGTACGTGAGTTGGCTCATTCTGTGAACTGATAACTGTCGACCTCATTCTGAAGTCTGAAGTCTGCAGTCTGAAGTCTAACCAGGTTCATTCCACCACTTCTCGTAGGCCGTAGCGCTATCGTCAGCAAACACGCCTTTGATCGCTTCGTCTCCGGGGGGATATGCACTTGAAAGAGCGAATTGCTCAGCTGCGCTCACTTCCATCTCGATTCTTGTTTCGACCTCCGCCTTCTCCTTGGCAGACGGACTTAGTAACTGTTCGCAGCGGTCAATGGGATCCCTTTTCTCCCACTCCGCAAACATGGCCTTGGGGACGTACCCCGCGTCGTCGTGCTGCGCGTGGCCGCGCATCCGCATCGTCTTGAACTCGATCACCCGCGGTCCGCCCCCCTCGCGCGCCTCGTCGACGAACTTCTTCGTCAGCGAATACACCTCCGCCACGTCGTTGCCGTCGCCCACCGCGTACGGAATGCCGTACGCCGCCGCCTTGACCGCGAGATCCTTCACCGGCGTCTGACGCTCGACCGGCGTCGAGTACGCCCACTGGTTGTTCTCGATGACAAGCACGAATGGCGCCTGGAAGACCGCCGCGAAGTTGAGCCCCTCATGGAACTCGCCCGTCGACGTCGCGCCATCGCCGACGTAGGTCATCGTTACGAGGTTCCGCTTCTTCAGCTTTCCTGCGAGCGCCATCCCCGCCATCACGGGCACGAGCGTCCCGAGCATGCTGATGCACGCGATCACGCCCGTCTTCTCGATGTCCCCGAAGTGGGTGGAGTTGTCCTTCCCGCGGTTGGGACTCGTCGCGCGCGCGAGGTACGAGCAGAGCACGTCCTTCGGAGACCATCCCCGGGTGAGCACGACGCCGAGATTGCGGATCATCGGCGCGACCTTGTCCTGGGGCTCGAGGGCGAGGCAGGTTCCGACGGAGATCGCCTCCTGCCCGCGGCTCGAGAAGTTCCCGCCGTGGATCTTGCCCTGGCGATAGAGAAGTGCGGCGCGATCTTCGACCGCGCGGGTCAGCTTGAGGAGGTAGTACGCGCGCTCAAGGAGCGGCCGCGGCAGGCCGGAGGTCGCGCCCGAAGACCGCTCCGAACGCTTCGGCGACATCGCGCGTCACCCTCTCCAGGTCCACGGCGCGGCCCAGACGTGCGGACAGCGATGTTACCCCCTCCCCCCGGAGCCCGCAAGGAACGATCAGGCCGAAGTAGTCGAGGTCCGTCGCGACGTTGAACGCGAACCCGTGCGATGTCACCCACCGCTCGACGCGCACGCCGATCGCGCCGATCTTCTCGGCCCCCACCCACGCGCCCGTCATGCCGGGGCGGCGCGCCGCCTCGACCCCGTGGCGCGCGCACGTCCGGATCATCACCTCCTCGAGCTGCTCCAGGTACCACTTCACGTCGCGGCGCAGCTCGTTGAGGTCGAGGATCGGGTACCCGACGATCTGTCCCGGCCCGTGGAACGTCACGTCGCCGCCCCGGTCGGTCTCGTGCACGTCGACGCCGAGCTTCGCCAGGCGGTCCCGGTCGACGAGGAGGTGCTCCGCCCGGGCGACTTTCCCGAGCGTCACGACCGGGTCGTGCTCCAGGAGCAGGAGCGTGTCGGGGATCTCGCGTGCGATGCGGCGCGCGACCAGCTCCCGCTGGACCTGGAGCGCCTCGGCGTACCGCTTCCGGCCCAGGAACCGCACGTCGCACGGGATCACGGCGCGGTCCCACGCCAGAGCCGGAAGAGCCAGTACGCGATGAACGCGGCGATGAAGACGAGGCACGCGATCTGGAGGGCGCGCGCGTTGAGGTCGGGAAAGAGGTCGCGGCCGGAAATGAGCCCGAGGCCGAGGACGGCCCAGGCGAAGAGCGCCCCGAGGGCGACGATGGGCGCGAACGCGTGGTACCGGAGGCTCTTGCCGACGTCGCCGTGGCCGAGCGCCGCGAGACCGCGCGTCATCCCGCACCCCGGGCACGCGACGCCCGTCCCCAGCCGCAGCGCGCAGAGCGGGATCCCGTCGTCGGAGGGCCGCCAGATCCCGGCGGCCACGAAGAGGGCCGTGAGAATGACGAAGGCCGCGATCCTAGGCCGCGACCGCGCGGAGCTCGCGGTGGAGCCGGGCGTGGTGGTTAAGTTCATGCTGGAGGACGGCGACGGCGATGATCCAGACCGGGATCGCGAGCGAGATGAAACAGAGCGACGTCGACATCACCGCCAGGAGCACGCAGGGCGTCAGCACGTCGCGGCACGGCATCTCCTCCGCCACGCAGGTCTCCTGGTAGGCGCGCGAGTAGACGTACATCACATAGTAGATCCAGAACGGGAAGATTCCCAACGTCGCGAAGTGCGTGGCGATCGAGAGGATGAGGTCGCGCGTCGGCTCGAGACCCCGCCCGCGCCCGCCCGAGTGCGCCTGGATGTCGCGCATCTGCTCGTGCAGGACGTAGAAGGCGTACAGCCCGCAGGTGAGGAGCCCGAGCGCCACGATCCCGGTGATGCCGCGCTCCGTGACCGTGGTGAGCCCGGGCGTGGCCACCTTCGTGTCCTCGCCGGTCGGCGACGCCAGGTCGGACTTGCACCAGCGGCAGATGCGGGCGGAGACGAGGACGTCCTCGGCGCAGAAGGGACACGGGCGGAGGACCGTCCCGCCGCACGACGGGCAGAGGCGCGCGGCCTCGTCGATTTCCGCCGTGCACAGCGGGCAGACCCGGGTCATGCGGGCCGATGTCGGCGCCAGTGCTGGTTGAGCTCGTTCTGCAGGATCATCGTCGAGATGATCCCCAGGGATCCGAACGCGAAGTACTTGAGGACTTCGAGCACCGTGCAGAGCGTGGTCACGTCCTGGACGGGCTCGCCTTCCTCGATCGTGGATTGCTTCAGGGCCTCGGCGTAGTTGTACACCGCGAAGATGTACCAGATCCCGCACGTCAGGATCCCGAGGAGCAAGTCGAGGCCGGGGTTGATGTCCGACCGGTGGCGATGGGCCTTGAGGTCGCACCCGACCTGGTAGAACGCGACCAGGCCCCAGATCCCGCAGGTGACGAACCAGAGGAGGAGGATGACGACGATGCTCCGCTCCTCACCGATGGGCCCTGAACCACTCGCTGCGCTCGGGTTCAGGGCAGGCGCCTGGGGTGGAGGAACGTTCTGCGGCGTCTTGCAGAGCGGGCAGATCTGCGCGAGGACGGGGATGTCCTCGGCGCAGGCGAGGCACCGCTGGATGAGCGCGCGGCCGCACTGCTTGCAGACGCGCGCGCCGGTCTCAGCCGGGTGAGCGCAATACGGGCAGGTCGTCATTCCTGGGTCTACCCCCATCCGGTCCCTGTCGACTAAGGTCGATTATAAGACGACCCATTCAACAAATCGTTACATGTGGATGGGCTGCCCGTAGATCGCGTGCGCCGCCTCCATGATCGCCTCGGAGAGCGTCGGGTGCGGGTGGATCGTGTGCGACAGCGCCTCGGCGGTCATCTCCCCGTTCAGGATGGCCACCGCCTCCGGGATCATCTCCCCCGCCTTCGCATGGAGGATGTGGACGCCGAGGATCTCGCCGTACTTCGAGTCCGCGATGATCTTCACGAACCCGTCCTCCTCGTGCTCGATGCGCGCCTTGCCGACGGGAGCGAAGGGGAACTTCCCGATCTTGAGGTCGTGTCCCTTCTCGCGCGCCTTCTTCTCGGTGAGCCCGACGGAGGCGACCTGGGGGTCGCAGTAGGTCACGTTCGGGATGCGGTTGTAGTTGATCGGATGGGTCTCGAGTCCCTTGATGCGGTCCGCGGCGAGGATCCCCTCCGCGCTCGCGACGTGGGCGAGGAGCGGCGTCGGGACGACGTCGCCGATCGCGAAGATCCCCGGCTCGGCGGTCTGCATGTCGACGCCGACCTGGATGAAGCCCTTCTCGACCTTCACCTTCGTGTTCTCGAGGCCGAGATTCTCGACGTTGGGCTTGCGTCCGACGGCGACGAGGACTTTCTCGGCGGTCAGCGTCTCGGAGCTCGCGCCGCCGAGTTTGACCTCGTACCCGCCCTTCGCGGCCTTGATCGCCTCGGTCTTGGATCCCGTGTGGATCTTGATGCCGCGCTTCTTGAGGATCTTCTCGAGCTCCTTGGAGACTTCTTCATCCTCGAGCGGGAGGATCTGGGGCAGCATCTCGACGACGGCGACCTCGCTGCCGAAGCTGCGGTAGATGGAGGCGAACTCGATGCCGACGGCGCCCCCGCCGATGATGACCATCGACTTCGGCACCGCGTCGAGGGTGAGGGCCTCGATGTTCGTGATGATGCCCTTCCCGTCGGGCTCCATGCCGGGGAACGCCTTGGCCTCGCTTCCGGTGGCGATGATGACGGCCCTGGTCTCGAGGAGCGTGACGGCCTTGTCGGCGCCCGCGACCTCGACGAGCCCGGGCTTGCGGATCTTCCCGTAGCCGGTGAAGACCTGGACCTTGTTCTTCTTCATGAGGTACGCGACGCCGTTGCCTTGCCGGCGGAGGATGTCGTCCTTCGACTTCATGAGCTGGGGGAAGTTGAGCTTCAC
>DASRJF010000088.1:0-6650 GCA_035649615.1 Planctomycetota bacterium
CGGAACGATCCGGAGCAGTCCCAGCGAACCCGCGCCGCCGGCGGCGCGCGAATCCACCTGCCGCATCGATTCGATCGCCCCGCCCAGCGCGACCCACGCCACGAGGAACGCCCCGCACAGCCCGGCCGACAGCGCGAGCGAGTGTCTCCAGGTCGAGGCCAGGACGCCGAGCGCGGGCTCGGAGTTCTCGATGCGCTCGCGCGCGCGCCGGGCCTGCACGGCGACGGCGCCCGTCGCGGCGATGAGCTGGACGAGGAACACGCCGGTCGAGAGGACCCGCCTGCGCCCCTCGGCGTCCACGCCGCGGATCATCTCGGACGCGATGGCCATCAGGACGAGGGCCGGCAGCAGGAAGACCGCGGAAGCCGTCCAGGCCCGGCTCGCGAACGGCGCGGCGGCCGCGCGGGCGACCTCCGGCGAGACCGGCGACAGCGCCGACGGGGGAAACGGGACGCGGCGGTCGGCCACGAACCCTCACAGGGAGATCATCTTCACCAGGTCGAGATACCGCTGGGAGATTTCCGCGTCCGTCGCGGAGACGAGACGGTCCGGACCGAACGACTCCACCGCGAGCGAGCCCATCACGGCGCCGTGGAGCAGCCCCTTCTTCAGGCGTTCGTCGTCGAGCCCCGCCTTCGCGAGATACCCGAGCAGGCCACCCGCGAACGCGTCGCCCGCTCCGGTGGGATCGACGACGCGGTCGGTGGGGTAGGCGGGCGCCGAGAACGAGAACGTCCGGGTGTGGATCGACGCCCCATGCTCTCCCCGCTTGACGATGAGGCAGCGCAGGCCCGCCGCCAGGAGCATCCGGACCGCGGCCGCGACCGACGACGCATTCGCGAGCATCCGCGCCTCGACCGCGTCGAGGCACAGCGCGCTCACCTTGGGAAGCAGGGCCATCAGGCCGTCCCGTTCCGTCTGGATCCAGACGTTCATCGAATCGAGCAGGACGAACTTCGGATCTCTCAGCTGCGAGAGCACGACGGCCTGCACGTTGGGGCTCGTGTTGCCGAGCAGCACGAAGCGGGAATCGCGATAGGTCTCCGGGAGCTCGGGCCGGAAGAGCTCGAGGATCTCGAGATCGACCGACACGGTGTCCCGACTGGCGAGCGCCGCGTCGTACCGTCCGTGCCAGCGGAAGGTGGGTCGGGGCGCGACTTGGAGCCCCTCCAGATCGATGCCGCCTGAAGCCAGCAAGTCCCGGTGCTCCGCGGGAAAGTCCTGGCCGACGACCCCCACCAGCCGGACGGGCGCGAAGCGTCGCGCCGAGAGCGCGAAGAACGTAGCCGAGCCGCCGAGCACCGAGTCGCGGCGCGTGCCGGGCGTCTCCACGGTGTCGAGCGCGACCGACCCCAGGACGAGGACGGAATTCATGGTTTCTCCGAAAGCGCGAGGGCCTGGTCGATCCGCTGGAGCACGGCGTCGCGGCCGAGCAGGTCGAGCACGTCGTGGATTGGGGGGCTCTGGGCCGTCCCCGTCACGGCGACGCGGAGCGGCTGCGCGACGCCTCCCAGCTTCAGGCCGCGCTTCCCGGCCACTCCCTTGAGCAGGGTCTCGACGCGCTCCTTCCCGAAGTCGGGCGCGCTCTGAAGGTCGGGTTTCAGCTCGCGGAGCACGTCGAATCCGCCGTTCTTCAGGAACTTGTCGACCGCCGCCGGATCGTAGGCCACCGGCGCGAAGAAGAACTTCGTCAGCGGGACGATCTCGTCGAGCCGCTTCAAGCGCTCCTGCTGCTGCGCCACGGCCGACTTCAGCTTGTCGGCGGGCACACGCGACAGGTCGTACGCCTTCCCGAGGTAAGGGCGGCACAGCTCGACCAGCCGGTCGAGGCTTGTCTTCTTGATGTAGTGCGCGTTCATGAAGAGCAGCTTGTCGACGAGAAACTTGGCAGGGGTGTTCCCGATCCGGTCGATCGTGAACTTCTCCACCATCACGTCGAGCGTCATCAGCTCGAGGTCGTTGCCCGGCGACCAGCCTAGGAGCGCGAGGAAGTTGATCGTCGCCTCGGGCAGATAGCCGAGCCGTCGGCAGTCTCCGACCGTCACCGGCAGGCCCATCGCGTTGTACTTCTCGGTCTCGCGCTTCGAGATCTTCGTGCCGTCGGGGGCGAAGATGAGCGGCATGTGGCCGAACTTCGGCGGCGTCCACCCGAACGCGCGGTAGAGGGAGATCTGCTTCGGCGTGTTCGAGTAATGCTCGTCGCCGCGCAGGACGTCCGAGATCTCCATGTCGTGGTCGTCGATCACGACCGCGAAGTTGTAGGTCGGGAACCCGTCCGACTTGATGATCACGAGGTCCGGGTCGGCCGACGTGTCCATCTTGCTGGGCCCATGGACGAGGTCCTCCCACGCGCACGGCCCGCGATCGATCCGGTACCTCAGCGCCTTGCCCTTCTCGGGATCTTCCTGCCAGTAGGCGCGGCCGTCCTTCTCGAGCTTCGCCGCGCACTCGCGGTAGCGCTCCAGCCGGAGGCTCTGGTAGTGGGGGCCCTCGTCCCAGGAGAGCCCGCACCAGGCCAGCCCGTCCTTGATCGTCGCGAGGGAGTCCTCGCGGTTGCGCTTCTGGTCGGTGTCCTCGATCCGGAGGACGAACGTCCCCTTCTCGTGCCGGGCGAAGAGGAAGTTATAGAGGGCCGTCCGGACGCCGCCGATGTGGAGATCGCCGGTGGGGCTCGGAGCAAAGCGGACGCGCGCGCTCATCGGGCTATTCTACCGGGTTCCGGAGGACCCCGATTCCCTCGATGCGGGCCTCGACGACGTCGCCCTTCTTGAGGAAGACCGGCGGGTTGCGGAAGACGCCGACGCCCGAGGGCGTCCCCGTCGCGATCACGTCGCCGACCTCGAGGGGGAAGCAGGCGCTCGCGTATTCGATGATCGAGGCGACGTCGAAGATCATGTCGGCGGTTGTGCCGTGCTGCTGGCGGCGGCTGTTGACGTGAAGCTCGATCATGAGCCGGTCGGGTTTCAGCTCGTCCGCGCCGACGATGACGGGTCCCATCGGGGCGAACGTGTCGAAGCTCTTGCCCCGGAACCACTGCTTGTCGCCCTGCTGGATGTCGCGCGCCGTCACGTCGTTGAACACCGTGTAGCCGAAGACGTGGGAAAGCGCGTCGGCCCGCTTCACCTGGAACGCGGGGCGCCCGATGACGACGCCCAGCTCGACCTCGTAGTCCACCTTGTCCGAGATCCCCGCCGGGATCCGGATCGCGTCGCCATCGCCGATGACGACGTTCGCGGCCTTCGAGAAGAGCAGCGGGGCGGCGGGGGGCTCCTTCTTCTGCTCCATCGCGTGGTCGCGGTAGTTCAATCCCACGCAGACGATCTTCGGCGGCCGCAGGATCGGCGCGCGCAGGCGGACCTCCTTCAAGGGGAGCGCGACGGTCTTGTCTTCCTTCATGCGCCCGAGCTCGACCTCCGCGAGTTTCTCGGCGCCCCCGGCCTGGAGGAACGCGAGGAGGTCGACGAACTTGTAGGGCCGGCGGTAGTGCTTGAAGAAGGCCTGGGCCAGGTCGTAGGCGTGCGTGCCGAGGATGGCGCACGCGCTGGTCTTGTTACCCAGTTGGTACGTGCCGTATTTCATAGCTTTAAGCTCTAAGCTTTAAGCTTTAAGCCAGAAGGAGCCCGTACGGGCTCTAGCTTAGAGCTTAGAGCTTAAGGCTTAGAGCTCGCAGTTACTGGGCCAGCTCTTTCCAGGCGTCCCGGTTCGACTCGAGCCACTGCCGCATCCGCGCGACGCCCGCCGCGCGCGCCGAGTCGGGATCCTTGGCGCGGTACGCGTTGTCGTCCGGAGAGGAGGGGGCGATCTTCCGGAGGGCGTCCATCGCCGCGGCCCGGACGAGCTCCGCCGGATCGGCGAGCGCGTCCACGAGCTTTTCGCCCACGAGCCGGTACCGCGCCTTCTCTCCCATGCTGCCGAGGGCCTCGGCGCAGAGCGCCCGCACGACCGGATCCGGGGCCTTCACGGCCTGGGGCGGATTGCGGTCCACGATTTGCCACACCAGCGTCGGGATCGACTTGACGTCCCCGAGATCTCCCAGCGCGAGCGCGGCGCCCGTGCGATCGATGGAGCGCGCGGAGGACGACGCGACGACGCCCGCGATGATCTCCGCCGCCGACGGATCGGCCGCCACCATCGCGGTGATGGCCCGCGTGGCCGCGTCGCGCACGGGCCGCGCGATGTCCCGCCGGCCCCGGAAGAGCCAGCCGTCCTTCAAGGCGGCCGGATCGGCGATGGCCCCGAGCGCGTCGCACGCCGCTTCCCGGATCGTGGAGCTCGAGGAACGCTTGGTTCCCTCGTCCCCGATCAGTTCTCCGCACGCCTTGACCACGTCGTCGTACTTCGGCGCGAGCATCGCGAGGGCGCGGAGCGCCGCGAGCTGCGCCGCCTCTCCCGGGCGGCCCGGGCTTTGCAGGGACGCGACCTTGGCGAGGGCGGGGCCGTTTTCCGGGGTTCCGATGCGGCCCAGCGATCGGGCGGCGGCCTCGCGGACCTCGGGTTCGGCGTCCTCGAGCCCGCGCTTCTCGAGGACCTCGCGGTCCTCGGGAGCCACGAGATCCTTGGGGAGGTAGCCGAGGGCGAGGGCGGCGCCGGCCTTCTCTTCCTTGCCGCCCGTTCCGACGCGGTCGCGGAGCTGGGCGACCTTGTCGGAGGCCTTCGCTCCGGCGATCAGCTTCGCGACGGTTTCGGCCACGAAGAGGCGCGTCACCGCGCGCGACCTCGCCTGCAGATCGGCGGAGAGCCGCTCGTCGGCGGCGACCGCGCCCGCGAGATGCGCCATGAACTTCTCGATCGCGGGGGCGCCCAGGTCCGTGGCGTCGCGCTGGATCAGGTCCTTGCCCCCGTGGAAGCGCTCGCACGTGCGCACCGCCCGCTCGTAATAGAGCGCGGGATTGCTCAGCGTGTAGGAACGGTTCTTGAGCTCGCGGAGGAAGGCCTCGCGGTCGTAGATCTTCAACGGGTCGCCGCCCTTGATCTGCGCCTGGAAGTGCCAGAAGCGGCCGACCAGGACGCCCGCGCCGAGCGTCTCCTGCCACCACTTCGTCCAGCGCGCGATCCCCTCCTGTCGCTTCTCGGCCTTGGCCTTCGCAATCTCCTCGGGACTCGTCGCCGCTCCGCCCACGATGAGCGGATCGGGATCGTAGCCCAGGTCGAGGTCGGTGATGCGCTTCAGGGACTCGTGCGAGGAGCGGCGCACGCCGGTATCGGCGTCCCCGAGCGCCTCCGCCAGCGCGGGCACGGCCTTGACCAGGTTGATGGCGCCCAGCGAGACCGCCGCGGCCCGCCGGACCGAGGGGTCGTTGGCGGGATCGCGCTCCGCCGGCGGCCGCGAGTCCAGCTCCGGCTCGTACTGAACGATCTCGATGAGCCGGTCGGCGAGCTTGTGCGCGGCGACCGGATCCGTCGTGCTGACGCCGGAAGCGGCGACGCAGCACCCTTCGCGCACGGACCGGTTGGGGCTCTTCATGCCGCTGAGCACCGCGTCCGCGAGCGCTCCGGAGTACTCGCCGAGGGACCGGAGGGCCTTGGCGGCTTCGATGCGGGCGACCGGTTGCGCCGACTCATCGCCGAGGAGCCGGCCCAGCGCGGTCTCGATCTCCGGCCGGTTGGCCAGGTCCAGGGGAAGATGGCCCCGGATCTCGGCCGCCTTCCTCTTGGCCTCGTTCGCCCGTTCCCGGCTCGCGGCGACCAGGCGCTGGGTGGCGGCGTCATCCGGATCGCCGGCGTCGAGATCCGCGAGGACCTTGTCGGCTTCCCGGTCCAACGTGCGGGCGGTCGACCAGGTCTCGAAAATGCGCGAGATGGCGAGCCCCGCGCCGGCGCGGCTGGCGGGGGTTCCCTCTGCCAGCATCCGGATCAGGGCGGCGATGCCGGCCTCGTCGGCGGTCCCGGCGATCACGTCGGCCGCGAACGCGCGAACGACCTCGTCGCGGTGGCCGAATCCGTCGAGCAGCCCGGGCGTCGCGTCCTTCCCGATGGCGAGGATCTTGGCCTGCAGTTCCTTCTTCTTCGCCTCGAGGGTGGCGGGCGAGTTCCTCACGAGATCGCGCCAGTCGACGACGAAGCGGGCGAACTGGTTGAGGTAGACGTCCACGCCGCGGAGGCGCAGCTTGCGCCCGGCCTCCGCGACGGCCGCCTTCTGGTCGCCGGTTTCCGCGACGATCCGGGCGTACGCGGCCTGCGCCTCGGCGATGTTCTCGGGGACGGAGGCCTCGCAGACCCGCGCGACGCCGAGGAGCGCCTTGGCGAGCGTGTCCTGGCGCGCCTCCGCGGCCGACTTCTCGGCCGCCTTGCGGAAGGCCTCGAGCGCCCGTTCGAGCTGGCGCTTGTCCATGAGGCGCGTGCGCTCCTGCTCGATCCTCGACTTCTGGTTCTCGATCGGCGCGCGCGCGGCCTCGAGGTCGCGGATGACCGGCGCGAGCCGGTCCTTCGTGGCGTCGGATTTCTCGCTCTCGGCCTCGAGCTGCTTGCGGCGGGTGTCGATTTCCTGGAGCTTGACGTCGAGCTTCGCGATTTCGAGCGTGAGCTGGTCGATCGTGGTGGCGGCGGCGCGGCCTTCCGACTCGAGCTTCATGCCCTCGTCGAACCAGGCGGCGGCGCTTTTGTCCTGCGCGGCCGAGGCGGACGCGGACACCACGAGGACGAAGACGGAC
>DASRJF010000089.1:0-2198 GCA_035649615.1 Planctomycetota bacterium
CGTCGTCACCATCCAGCGCCACATCGCCGCCCAGCAGTCCCTGCACCCCGAGGCCACCGGCCACTTCACGGCGATGCTCTGGGACCTCGTCCTCGCCTTCAAGATGATCGCGCGCGAGGTCCGCCGCGCGGGCCTCATCGACATCCTCGGCATCACCGGCCACCAGAACATCCACGGCGAGAAGGTCCAGAAGCTCGACGAGTACGGCCAGGACCTCATCTACAAGTCGATGCTCGCGGGCCACCACGTCTGCTGCATGGCGAGCGAGGAGCGCGCGGAGATGATGACCATCCCGCGCGACCACCAGGGCAGTTACGTGCTCATGTACGACCCGCTCGACGGGTCGTCGAACATCGACGTCAACATTTCGATCGGGACGATCTTCTCGATCCACAAGAAAATCTCGGCGGGCCCGGAGGGGACGACCGAGGACTGCCTGCAGCCGGGCCTGAAGCAGATCGCGGCCGGGTACGTCATCTACGGGTCGAGCGTCATGCTCGTCTACACGACGGGCCACGGCGTCCACGGGTTCACGCTCGATCCCACGATCGGCGAGTTCCTCCTCTCCCACCCCGACATCAAGATGCCCGCGAAGGGCAAGACGTACTCGATCAACGAGGGGAACACGGCGTCCTTCGACGCGGGCACCGCGGCCTACGTCGCGTGGATCAAGCAGAAGGACCCCGAGTCGGGGCGGCCCTACTCGCAGCGGTACGTGGGGACGCTCGTGGCGGATGTCCACCGGACGCTCATCAACGGCGGCCTCTTCATGTACCCCGCGTCGCCCAAGCCGAAGCTGCGGCTGCTCTACGAGGCGGCGCCGATGGCGATGATCGCGGAGCAGGCGGGCGGACGCGCCACGACCGGGCGCGAGCGCATCCTCGAGATCGTCCCGCAGGAGCTCCACCAGAAGGTCCCGCTCATCATCGGGAGCCGCGAGGACGTCGCCGCGTACGAGTCGTTCTACGCCGGGAAGCGCCCATAAATTCGTCGTTATGGGCGCCGATTTTCCCCCCGGCCCCGGAAGCCGTGAGTTATAATTCGTTCAACGCGGGCGCATCCTACGTTGTGCTCGCGAATCCGGGACCGCGGCCCCCGGCCGCGCCGCCCGATGGAAGAGGAGGGGGCATGGGCACGTCCAGGGACGTTTTCTATCTCCGCCACGTCCTCGAGCTGTGCAAGTCCGGGTCGCGAATCCCCGTCGAGACCGTGGCCACGCTCATCGAGGGCGACGCCGCGGTCGAGCCGCTCCTGATCGACCTCGTGCGTTCGCGCGCCGTTCGCGAGGACGCGTGGGGCCCGCTCTGGGCCATCGTCGTCCTCGGCGAGCGGCGCTCCCCCGCCGGCCTCCCGGCGATCCTGGAAGCCGCCCGGACCGACAACGACATCGTCCACGAGGGGATCGAGTTCGCCCTGGGACGCTACGGCGCCGCGGCGGTCGATCCGATCCTCGCGTTCCTGCGCGACAACCCCGGCCTGGACGGCCGCGTCCACCTCTACGCGGCCCTCGCGCGCTCGCGCGAGCGGCGCGCGCTCGACTTCCTCATCCGCCAGCTGCGGCTCGACGAGGACTGCATGGGCGCCATCGCGTGGTCGCTCGCGGAGACGCGCGACGCGAGGGCGGTGGCCGCGCTGGAGGCGATCACGGCGAGGTTCGGCCGGCGCGACGCGGAGCTCGCGGAGGCGCTCGAGGCGGCGATCAACCCGCCCGCGGAGGAGGCCGCGCCCGACGAGGACTGGCGCGCCCACTGGACGTGGCTCGACGAGGAGTCGGTCGAATCGTCGGAGGAGTCGGGCGAGCCCGCGGCCGCGGGGACCGCCGAGGAGGAGGGCGAGGGCCCCACGTTCCTCCCCCGCTGCTACGACGTGCGCTGCCCCGTGTGCCGCACCGAGATGGAGTACGACACGAGCGACGGGTCGGTCAAGGTCACTCAGCCGAAGAATGAACGGAGAGCGTCCTAGGGAACGTCGAGCTCGCGGATCCGGCGCTCCAGCCGGGCGATGTCCTCTTTGAATCCCTTCGCAATGATGCTGTTGGTCCGGGCTTCAAGGACCAGCTCCTGGATGTGTTCCCGATCCCGCATGAACTCCTGCGCCAGGGTGGCCATCACCTTGTCCGCCGACGCGTGCTTCAGGGGATACCGCAGCACTTCCACGGCCGGCGTCGTGGCGCACGAACACAGGACCAGCAGGATCGC
>DASRJF010000090.1:0-8008 GCA_035649615.1 Planctomycetota bacterium
GCCGGATCCTTTCGAACGCCGAAGGCGTCGGTCGTCAAGACGAGGTCGTCGTACAGCTTGCGGACCGCCCCCTCCTCCTTCCGGCTGTGGAAGGCGACGATCGTGGACTCCTCCGATTTCCCGGGGGACAGGCCGCGGGACGTCGTCACGAAATACCCCTTGGGGCCCGGCCGCACGGAAAGGACCTCCCGTTCCCCGAGCGCCGGGGGCGTGATCGTCGGCGTGACGGCGTCCCAGTCGATCTTGAAGACGCCGTCGGCGATGCTCAGCGCGGTCAGCGTGGCCCGGCGGATCGAGCCCGACTCCACGCTCGACTTGGATTCGTTGTAGAGGAGCAGCCTCCCATCCGGCTCCATCTGCAGCAGGCCGGGGAGCATCCTCCGCTCGGACGACGGCGTGAGCCCCGGCACCAGGCGGTCCTTCAGGGGACCGTCGGTCGGCCGGTGCGCGGCGACCAGGGAGCCGTCGCGCGTGGAGAAGACCGCCAGCCGCGGCGAGGCCGCCTGGCGGCTGAGGGACAGGACCGCCACCCGGCTGTCGTTGGAGGCCAGGCTGTATCCCGTGGCCGCCGCATCCAGGTGAGCCTCGAGCGGAATCTCCACGCCTCGCGCGTAGTCCGGCCGCACGTAGCTCCGGAGCTTGGGCCGGCCGGGGTTCGAGGCATCGATGACCCACAACGTGCCCGTCGAGGGCTCGACGGTCCACACCGCCGCGAGCTGTCCTCCGGAGGCCGTCAGGTTGATCGGCTGGCCGGCCTTGCCGTCCTCCACCGCCACGGGGACGAACTCGAGGACCCGCATGTTGCTCTGGAATCCCGAGACCATCACTCCAGCGAGGCTGTCCAGCGGACGGCCCATGAACTGGACGGAGTGGTGCTGGGCCGTCGCCCAGTCGAATCGGAGGCCCAAGGCCCACACGGACGCGCCGTCCGACTCGTCGAGCGCGTGGACGCGCGAGTGCTGATCCTCCGCCGGAAGCGCCGGCATGCCCGCCCGGGTGAGACTCCGGTACGACGACCGGCACCGGTCCTGGAGGTAATGCTCGTGCGCGAGAATCCGGTCCGACGCCGCGTGGAGGGCGCGGATCACGAACCGGCTCCGGCCGGGACGGCTCACCCAGCGCGAGCGGCCGTCCGCCAGGTCGAACGCCGCGACGAGATCCTCCCACCCCACGACGATCGACCCCTCGGCCGTGAAGACCGCCCCGACGATGCCGGGCCGCGAAGACGCCGGCCACGCGACCGGAGTGATCTCGGCCCGTCGTGACTCTTCTCCGCGCTTGTAGTCGACGGCCAGCTTGACGCCGGGCGCGCGCGCCTCCGTGGCGAGATCGAAATCGTCCTCGCTCACGGGGACCCCGTCGATCGACCGGATGACATCGCCGGGCTGGAGGCCCGCCTTCGCCGCCGGGGAGTCCGCAATCACATCCGTGACGAGGACGCCGCGCGCGGTGGCCCCCGCTTCCGAGTACGCGACGCCGGTCCATCCCCCCGGATGGGCCGCCGACCACACGCGTTTCTTCGTGCGGATGTTCCACAGTTCGACGGCGGATCCGCGGGCGAAAAACTCGACGTCGGCGGACCAGCGGTTCGGCTCGAGTCCCCCGGGCACGATCAGGTCCCAGCTCACCGGAACCTGGAAGGGGCCCGACGTGGCGACGGCCGCGTCCCACGTCGAGAGCGTCGCGGTCGATCCCGGCGGCGCTTCCGGCGCGCGGTGCGACAAGCCGGCCGCGGCCGGGCGCGCCTTGGCCAGGTAGTCGGCGACCGTCGGGGAGCCCTCGTCGGGGCCCATCTTCTGGGAAGCCTCGAATTGCCGGGCCATGCGGGTCAGTTCCGCCTCCAGCCGCTCGGCGTCCCCGCTCTTCTCCAGCGCGTCGTGAAGCCGCTTCTGGTGCGCCGGGGTCCAGCGGTCTCCGAGCCGGAACCGCATGTCGCGCAGGGCGGAAGCGACGGCGACCCAGCGACGCTCGCCCGCGGCCTGGTCGGCCAGGCGCTGGAGGGCCTCGATCGCCGCCGTGCTTTCCGGGTAGAGGTCGGCCAGCGCCCGGAGGGCGGCCGGATTCTGCCCGGCCCGCTTGAGCTCCTCGTCCGCCGCGCGCGCCACGCCCGAGTACGCCTCGAGACCGTGCCGCTTCAGGAGCCCGGCGATCCGCGCCGAGGCCAGCCTCCGGATCGGAACCCACAGCATCGAGTCGCCGGGCTTGACGAATCCCGGGGGCGACCGGCGGATGAGCTCCTGGTACTCCTCGACCGCGCGGCGGGCCCACGCGCGGCGCTCCGCCGGGTCGGCCTGCGTCTCCGCGACGGTCTCGCACGCCCCCGCGAGCAGCCGGGTCGCCTCGGTCATCGTCGGGCCGTCCCACGCGAAGTCGCGCGCGCGCCCGTAGTGGGCGGCGGCGTCGACGGGGAGCTTGCGGCCGGCGGCCTCGAGCCCGAGCTTGAGGAAGATCCCATGGAGCTCCGTCCGCACTTCGCGCGCGCGGCCCATCCACTCGGCGTCCCCCTGCACGGACTCGATGAAACTGAGGTAGCCCCGCGCGGCCTCCGACCAGCGCTCATTCGTGCGCATCAGCTGGCCGTAATCGAGCCAGGCGGCGGGATTGGGCGGGCTCTGCTCGAGGCGGCGGCGGTACTCGGCGCGGACGACTTCCACATCGGTGATGAGCGAGATCCGGGTGGCCGACGTGAGGATCAGGTAGTTGCCGGCGCGGACGATGTTGCCTCCCTCGCCCTTGGCCCCCTCGCCGAGGGGCCACCAGAGCGTGGACCGCTCGAAGGCCTGCCAGTGACGCTGGCCGTGGTAGATGCCGAGGCCGCCGCTGCTGCCGTTCATGTGC
This sequence comes from Planctomycetota bacterium, assembly GCA_035649615.1. Classification (GTDB taxonomy): domain Bacteria; phylum Planctomycetota; class MHYJ01; order MHYJ01; family JACPRB01; genus DASRJF01. Next base: position 2,839 of record DASRJF010000090.1, read on the forward strand.
GGGAGGTACAGCGTCTCCCCGTCGATGATTCCCCGCCCCGTCCCGGCCGTTGGCGTTTGCGTCAGGCCGTAGGTGCTGCCGCTCGCGGTATTCAAGATGCAGCTGTCCTGGGAGGCCGCGGCGCCTCCGAAGACGAGGTAGTCTCCCATGCGCCCGACCATCCGGTGGAATTCGCGCCACGGGCGCGGGACCATCATGATCTCGACCTTGGGGGCCTCCTTCTGGATCACCCCCGAGGCGAGGTCGGCCACGAGGAGGTCCGCGCAGTCCTGGGCCAGCGCGTAGATGCGGCCGCGATGGATGACGAGGGGGCTCGCCGGTCGCGAGAAGATCTGGGGCGATCCCATCTCGTTTCCACCCAGGTTGGTCCGCGGGTACTTCGAGAGCCAGCGCACGTGCCCCGTCACGGCGTCGAGCGCCGCGAGGGCTCCCACGTTCGAGTGGGCTATGAGGACGCCGCGATCCTCCTCGAGCACGGTCAGGCGGCTCACGAGACTCCCGGAGTACCCCCGGCGCCCCCACCCGGTGTTGACGGACGCGAGGAAACGATGCCACACGGGCATGCCGGTGCGGCGGTCGAGGCAGAGCACGCGGCTCTCCTCCTCGCGGATCGGCGACGTCCCGATGCCCGCGTACACCCGGTCGCCCCGCACGAGGGGAGGACCCGAGAACGCGAAGTTGCGGTCCCAGAATTCGAGCTTGCGCATCTGCGCCGCGGGCTCGCCGAAGTCGGTGTCCCACGCGACCTGCTGCGTCCGGAGGTTGAGGCAGACGAGGCGCGTGGTGCCGAGCAGCGGGTCGGGCATTTCCCCGGGCCCCGGCGCCTCGCGCGTCCGCTTCGTGGAATAGAGCGTCGCGAAAGCCTGGTCGCCGTCGATCGTCACGCCGATGTAGGGGCGAGTCCAGCTGATGCCCCGGTACTCGGCCGCCGACTGGGGCCGCGGGCCGGTCTCCCCCGGGGGCGGATACGAGAAATAGACGCCCTCCTCGGGCCGGCTGGAATTGGCGCGGGACGGGTCGATGATGGTGACGCGGAATCCGTTCGTATAGGCGACCATCTCGTGACCGTCGATCCGCGCATAGGCGGGGAGGAACGGGAAGTCGTTGATCGCCCCGCCGCGGGCCTGGCCCCCCCCGACGCCGCTTTCCGCGAGCTCGGCGCTCCAGCGCCGGATCTCGGGCCGGACGGCGGTGAGGCGGGCGTCCCCGGACTCGCCCGGCGACATGATCGAAGGCTCGCGGACCGCCAGGCCGGCGGGGGCGGCCGGGAATTCGGCCTTGAGGCTCTTGAGGAAATCCGCGAGGTTCATGGGACCGTCGCCGATGATCACGTCGCCGCTCAGGCCGGTCTCTTGCACGTGCCGCCGGACGTCGTCGAGCACCGATTCGTGACCCGAGAGCGCCGCCGCCCGGGCGAGGCGCGCGGCGGTCACGGCGCGCGGGATGTCGCTGTCGGGATAGTGGTAGAGCAGGCGGCTCCAGCAGTGGATCGCGAGCGTGGTGCGGCCCTCCTCGACGTGGATGTTGGCGAGGAGATCCAGCGCCTCGTCCGTGCGCGAGGAATAGAACCAGGAATCGACGACGCGCTCGAGTCCCGGGCGGTCGCCGGCGGCCCGGGAGCGATCGAACTGGAGCTTGGCCGCGCCGTCGAACTGGCCGCGGTAGAAGTCGAGGGCCTCCGCGGGCAGGTCCGCGAACTTGCGGTTCAGGTACTCGATCAGGCCGACGTACCGCGGATCGAGACCCGGCAGCCGGACGAGCTTGTGGGCGTTCTTCGGCTGCGCGGCGCGGTTCTGGAGCTCGAACAGCCCCTTCCAATCGCCCGCCGCGCGGTAGCGGTCGACCTTGTCGAGGAAGTCCTTCTTCTCCTCCTCGACGTAGACGGGATCGTCTTCCTGGATCGGGGGCGGGGCGACGGGATCGTGCGCGGCGCCGGACAGGATCCCGAGGATGAGGAGGGCGACGACAGGACGATAACTGAGGTTCACGACCGTCTCCCGGTAACGGCGCCGGTCACCTGATATACGGCATCCCCCGCGACCTATTAGACGGTCTCCGGCGTCCCGGAGGCGGATTATTTGAACTGCCGCAGGAGATCGAGCAGGCGCCGGATTTCTTCGTGGACCGGTTTGGACTGCGAGATGACCAGGAGCCCGTTGAACTGCGTGATCGAGGCGGCCGAATTGTCGTCCCAGCTGCGCTCGCCGGTGTTGGTCTTGATGAGGTCGGTGAGGAACTCCTCCGTGATTTCCCCCTTCGGCTCCTCCTCGAGCGTGAACGAGGCGCCCGCGAGCGCGGCGCCCGCCCCGCCGGGGACGGTCAGCTCGACGCGCGGCCCGGCGAAGTCGCGCAGGCGGAACAGGAGGTCGCGCACGTCGTAGACGCGCGTGACGGTCTGCGACCCGAGCTTGGCCTTGGTCGCGATGACGATCACGCCGTCGCGGTAGACGCAGCCGAGGTCGCGCGGGTTGAGGACGAGCTTGAGGGCCGTCCTCAGGGTCACGTCCTTCAGCTTGAGGGTGACCTTGGACTCCTCGCCGTCCTTCGAGCGCGCGTCCGGATCCAGGTGGAAGTTGAGCCCGCTGTACTCCTGGAAGTACGCGATCACCTCGTCGAGCTTCGCGTTGTTGAAGTCGAGGCTGATCTTCATCGTCGCGAGCTTGTCCCGGAGCCGCTTCACCGGGTCGGCGCCGCTCTCCTGGGCGAGGGCGGTTCCGCCGATCATCGCGATCGCGGCCGCCGCTAGGAGTCGCATGAAAACCTCCGTTGGAATCCTACCCCTATCCATGGACCCGATCAACGTCAGCCCATTCACGGGCCGGAGGCTGGCCTTCCGGACAACTTTGAACCTTGAACCTTGAACCTTGCACTTCTACTTGTATTGCCTCAACAGATCGAGGAAGCGCCGAACTTCGTCGTGGACCCCCCGGGTCTGGGAGATCACGAGGAGCCCGTTGATCTGCTGGATCGACGCGGAGCTGTCGTCCCACGCGCGGTCGCCGGTGCTCGCCTTGATGAGGTCGGCCATGCTGTCCTCATTGAACACGGACGTCGGCTCCTCGAGGGGCACGAAGATGACCCCGGGTTCACTTTCCTTGAGGCCCAGCGTCGGCCCGGGGAAATCCTGGATTCGGAACAGGATGTCGCGCACCTCGTAGACGCGCGTGACGGTCTGCGTGCCCAAGCCGGCGCGCGTGGCGATGACGATCACGCCGTTCCGGTAGACGCAGCCGAGTTCGCGCGGGTTGAGGATGAGCTTGAGGGCCGTACTAAGGCTGACGTCCTTCAGCTTGAGAGTGATCTTGGCGCCGTCCGCGTCCACCTTGGCCCGGGCGTCCGCGTCGAGGTGGAAGTTGAGCCCGCTGTATTCCTGGAAATACGCGATGACTTCGTCGAGCCGGGCGTCCTTGAAGTCGAGCGTGATCCGCATCGACGCGAGCTTGTCCCGGACCTTGCGGGCCGGATCCGCCTGGCCGTCCTGCGCGAGCGTGGAACCGCATGCGGCCACGACCGCGAGAGCTGCGATGAGTTTCATTCCATCCTCCTTTGCGACCTCTGGAGGTATGGATGGCGGCGGGAACGAAACGTAAAACCGATTCGTCAACGGGAATAGAGACTCACCGTCGTGCCGCCGTATTTTCTCCGGTCCACCCGCTTTCCTCCCGCCCACGCCTCTCCGAACTTCTGGACGGTGCGGTGCTCCACGGCCAGCAGGCCCCGCACGGGAAGCGCGGCGACGGCGGCCTCGAGTTTCGCCGCCGCCGCGGGATCGTCGTAGAGCGCATACGGCGGGTCGATGAAGACGAGTCCGAACGTCCGGCCCGACTCCGCGACGATCGCGGGCGCCTGCAGGGCGTCGCCTTCGACGACGTCCGCGCGGTCGGCGAATTTGAGCCTCTCGAGGTTCCGCCGGATCGCCTGGACGCATCGGGGGTCGGAATCGATGAAGAGGACGAACTCCGCGCCGCGGCTGAGCGCCTCCAGGCCCAGGGTGCCGATGCCCGCGAAGAGATCGAGCGCGGGGCCCTCGAGGCGGGACGCGAGCACCTGGAACAGGGAGGTCCGCAGGCGGGCGAGGGCCGGTCGGACGTCCAGCCCCGGCACCGTGAAGAGTTTCGTCCCGCGCCGGTCGCCCCCCGTGAGAACCGCGCCGTCGCGGACGAGGTCGGTACGGCTCATGGAGATCGCTGGGAGGCTTCCCGCAGCTTGGGGATCGACGCCACGCCGACCGCCATGGCGAGGCAGAACAAGACGAAGAGGGCCAGGACGACCGCGGCGAAGAAGTTGAAGACCTTCCGGCCCGTCGTCGGAGGGGGGGCTTCCGTCATCGCGCGGCCTCGTCCATGATCGCCTTTCGTCTCAAGAGGTGGTGATAGTGCTGGGCGAACCGGTGCGCCTCGTCCCGAACATACATCAGGAGGCGGAGGGCGGGAGCCGATTTCTCGATTTTCACCTCGACGGCCCGAGATCCCGTCCACCGGTAGAGCGTCTCCTCGCGCTTGGCGAGGGAGAGGAGGTGCGGCCGCGAGGCGCCCATCGACTCGAGCTCTTTCGCGACGCTCGAGATCTGGCCGATGCCTCCGTCGACGAGATAGACGTCGGGAAAAACGTGCTCCTCGCGCGCGAGCCGGTCGAACCGGCGGCGCGTGACTTCCCGGAGGCTCGCGAAATCGTCGACGCCTTCGACGCCCGCGATGCGAAACCTCCGGTAGCCCGCCTTGAAGGGCGCGCCGTCGACGAACGCGACGAGCGATCCCACCGTCTCGCCGCCCTGGAGGTGGGCGATGTCGATCCCCTCGAGGGTGCGGACCGGCGCGCCGTCCAGGATCGACGCGAGCTGGGTCAGCCCGTCCTGCGGATCGATCGGCGTGATGTCCCCTTCGACGTAGTCGAACTCGGGGCTGTGGCGCTCGAGGGCCTCGATCGCCTTGAGCTGGTCGCGGAGGCCCGCGGCGCGCTCGAACTCGAGCTTCTTCGACGCCTCCTTCATGCGGCTCGCGAGGTCTTCTTTCAGTTTCGACCGGTCGCCGCGCAGGAACTGGCGGAGGGACGCGATGTCCGCCGCGTAATCCTCCTTCGAGATCCGGTCGGCGCACGGCGCGGTGCATCGGTTGATGGCGTACAGGAGACACGGCCGGAAGAACCGGCGCTTCGGGTCGTCCGCGCTCAT
>DASRJF010000091.1:0-6394 GCA_035649615.1 Planctomycetota bacterium
TGGCCCCGGAGCGTGGCCTCCATCCGCCGCAACAGCGGCTCCGGCTGATCGGAGATCATGGCGTGCCAGTCGCGGCCCTGGTAGGTGACGACGATCGAGAGATAGGCGGGACGCTCCACCGTGGAGAAGAGCAGGCATCGCTTCAGCACCCCGGGCGCCGACGGCTCGAGGGTGTTTTTCGAGTTGTAGGTCTCGGTCAGCGTCGGCGGCCAACCGGCGAGATCGCGGAGCCGCATGGCAATTCCCCTCCCTTCAAGATCCTGGGTACCCGCCCGGCGCCCTCACTTGGACAGCTTCTGAAGGAGGGCGTGCTCCCGCCGCATGTCCGCGTCGTCGGGGAATCGCTCGATGCAGATCTTCGAGGCGGCCAGCGCGTGCCCGCGACGGTCGGCCTCGGACGCCGCGTAGACGACTCCATAATAATGCCGGCGCGGCACGTTGTACTCGCAGTAGATGCGGAAAATCTTCTCGAAATCCTCCACCTTCATGAACTCCGCGGCGGCCCCCAGCGTGCGCGACAGGTCCTCGTAGAGCCGGCCCCATCCCTGCCGCTTCATCTCGTCGAACACGGCGCGGATCCCCTTCTCGTCCATCTCGAGACAAGCGCGCAGGAGCCGCAGGTCGAGCACGCTGAACTCGAGCGTGCCCAGCGAGCCCTGGCGGCGGATCTCCGGCAGCGCCTTCTCGAGCGCCCGGGCGACCTCGATCGCGACCTTCGGCCCGCCCGCGCCGGGATCCTCGAGGACCAGGGCGGCCCGCGCCGCCGCGAAATACGCGACCGGCGAGAGCCGGATCCAGGGCCAGTCGAGCGCGTCCGCCGCGTTCTTCTTGAAGTCGGGCCGGCGTTCCTCCTTCGGGAGCTCCGGCTTGACGAGCTCGGCCGTCGCCTTCTCGAGCCCGAGCTCGCACACCCGGTGGAGGAAGTACTCCCCGTACTTGCGCGCGACGTCCATGCTGGAGTCGTCGTCCTTGAAGAGACGCGTCCTGTAGATGGTTTCGAGCACCTGCGAGACCCGCATCATCTCCAGCTTCTGCTTCTCCGTGAGCGCGGTCCCGGCCCGGACGATCTCGTTCATCTCCAGGAAGATCTTCCCCAGCGCACGGCAGAGGAACTCCGCGGCGACGCCGGCGTCCATCAGCGCTTTCACGTCATCGCCGACGATGGCCCACCCGTCCCAGGGAAGATCGCTCTCGGCCAGCTGCATCGCCACGGTGAACCTCAGGTTGCGATACCGCTCCGCTTCGCCGGGGTTGGCCGCCAGCACCTTGTTGATCGATTCGGCCGTCGACTTGAGCGACCGGGTCGCCTCGTCCTTGCGCTTCAGCTCCCGCAGGCAGTTGACCACCCGCATGACGTCGTTCAGTCCGGTGAACTGGTCCTTCGCCTCGAGCCCCTTGATGCCCGCCTCGGTCCACTTGAGCGCGTCCTCCCAGAGGCCGACGCGCGTGTAGAGCCCCGCGATCTCCTGGCAGTTGGCGGGCATGCGGTCCGTCTCGAGCACCTTGGACATGGTCTCGATGCCGAGCGCGTAGAAGCCGAAGTGCCAGTACTCCTGCACCTGGATCATGAGGTCCGCGTACGTGGGGTCGCGGAGGATCCGGCTGTCGAGGTAGTAGTCGCTGCGGGTCTGCTCGCCGGCGAACCGGAAGAGGAACCGCATCTGGCGGGGGTCGAACGCCATATCTCCGTCGTCGTCGTACGTCCGCAGGAGCCGCTCCACGATGCCGTCCAGGTCGGGCCCCTTGAGCTGGCGCGCGGGGCCGGTGTCGACGCAAAAGAAGCTCCAGCCCTCCCCGTCCTTCTCGGCGACGCCGCACGTGGCGTGGCCGGGGACCCCCAGCACGAAGGCCGGCCGGTTCTGCCGCCGCAGGATCGTCCAGTACAGCTCCGCGAGGTCGTCGCAGTCGCTGAGGAGCTTCCCGTTCAGGCGCCGGTCGAGCGTCTGGTACGCGTCCTGGTGCGCGTCGCCGCAGTGGCGGCTGCTGCCGATGAGCGTCGTCGCCGTCGTCACGGGGCTGTCGAGGACGTACTGGACGAAGTAGCGGAAGAGAAGGTGGTATTCGCCGGGCGTGTGGAGGACCTCCGAGCACCGCTGGAGAAACCTGTCCTGCGCTTCGCGCCGGGCCGGTCCCGCGGCCACGCCGGAGAAGGAGTCCACCTTCAGCGCGCCTTTCGGGAGGATGAGTTCGCGGGCCTGGCCCCGGGGGCCGACCTTCAGCGCGTGAGGCGGAACCTGCCAGTCGCCCGAACCGTAATGCTCGGGAATCGAGCCGGCCTCCCCGAGGCTCACCGCCTTCGACCAGCGGGCGGCATCGAATTCGAGCTTGCCGCTTTCCGCCGTCCAGCGCGAGATCACGCCCGCCGACCCGTGCACCATCCGGACCTCGAGGGGTTCCGCGTCCTCGGGGAAGTCCGGGTGCGCTCCCGCGAAGACCGAGACGGCCGCGAGGCCAGACCCCATGCCGTCGCGGGGAACGGACGAGAACGTCGTGGTGTTCGCCGCGGGATCGATGACGCGCCAGAGGACGTCGTTGTCGAGACTGACGAGCAGGGTGGCGCTCGCGCCGTCGGCCGCCTTGGCCTCGAAGCGCGTGCGGAGCTTGGACAGCTCTCCATACGTGCGGCGGTATTCCTTCAGCTTGGCCGCGATCTCTTCGTCGACCTTCGGCAGCTGCGCTTCGACGTATCCTTCGTGCACGGCCTCCCGACAGAACCTCGCGTCCAGGTGATCGGCCTTCGACGATCCCTCGTGGGTGGCCTTCAGGAGCGCCGTGACCGGACCCTTGATCTCGTCGGGAACGGAGGCGCTGTCGCGCACGGACTGTTCGAGCCCGCGCGCGGCCGTGACGAACGCGTTGACGAGCGTCTTGGCGTCCGGATCGGCCTCGACCGGCCCTTCGTAAATCCGCCCCCCGAGGAAGACGCACGCCTGCTTGCCCTGGGTGTTGAAGGCGCAGAGTCCCGGCGCTTCGGCCCGAACGGCCCAGGACTCGTCCGCGAAGACGCGGGGGTGGCGCGTGGCGCGGAGGGCGCGCGACAGCTCCGCCGCCGTCTGGAGCGACAGCGCCTCCCGGTTGTCCACGAGCGCGATGGGGAAGATGAGCCGCACGCGGTCGACCTCGATCTGGATCTGCGGCGGCCGGCCCGCGATGCGGATCGCGTACCGGTTCGCGGACCCCTGGAGCTCGACCACCGACGTGTCGTCGGGCTTGCCGATCCTCTCGAGCCCGCTGTCCTTGACCAGGGCCTCGACGAAGCCGTCGTAGGCCTGCTTGGGGAGCTTGACGCCGACCGGGGCCTTTCGGGTTTCCGGGTCGACCTCGGCGATGGCTTTCCGGAGCGCGCGGTGAAGCGAGGCGTCGCGTCCCTTGAGATCGGCGAGGGTGGAGATCACCTCGCGCAGGCGGTCCGCCTTGACGGGGCCTTCGTCCTGGCTGGTGCGGATCGCCTGCATGACGGCGACGGGCGCGGCCATCGCCTCGATGGGCTCCAGGTCCGGTTCGAGCTTGCGGGCCGCCGCGTCGCGCGTGGCCTCCGGCAGCGCGCCGACGGAGGCGTGGATCTCCTCGAGGCGGGTGAGGAGGAGGTCCCACGATCCCTGCTCGAAGGCCTCGCGGGCCTCCGGGATTCGCTTCGCGGCGGAGGCCAGGACCGTCTCCCGCTCGCGGTCGAGCGCGTCCTTGAGGTGGGTTTCAAGGCGTCCGATGAGCGGTTGAGCTCGGCGCGCCGAGCGCAGGGCTTCGGTCATGAGACCGTCGAGCTCGGCCCGGGCCTTCGCCGGATCCGCCAGGACGGTGGAGGTGGCCGCCTCGACGCGACCCCACAAGGAGACTTGGCCGATCAGGAACCGGTTGAGCTCGAGGACCTTCTCTTCATCCTCCGCCGAGAACCACGCGCGGTTGGCCTCGCATCGGGTGAGGGCTCCGCCCGCCGTCAAGGCCGCCTCCCCGAACCGGCCCTCGGCGTACGCCTTTTCCGCGGCGGGGAGGATCGCCAGCGTCTCGCGGACGTAGGCGGCCCGCTGCGACTTGACGACGAGCACGCCCGCGCCGGCCCCGGCGACGATGAGGACCACGGCGAGGCGGAGGAACATCGGCCAACGCTTCGGACGAGGCGAGATCTCGTTCATGGAACTCCTTGGGCTTTGGCGGGAGTCCGGGGACCGCTCAGCGGATTGATCTTAACATCTGGTCCGGTTCATCCGCCGCTGATGGCCTGGAAGATGGAGATCTCGTCTCCATCCTTCAATTTCGTGTTCATCGGATGCCGCTCTCCCTCGTGGAAGCAGAGGACGTGGGCGCGGAATCCCCCCTTTTCATCGAGCAGGTGGTGGCGGAGCGCGGGGACCTGGCGGTAGGCGTCCTCGAACGCGTCGCGCAGGGTGACGCCCTCGACGCGCAGGCGGGTGGATCCCACCGATTCCAGCAGGACGCGCGGCAGGATCAGCGTGGCGCGCGCCACCTCACACCACCGTCGCGTTGACCGAGAGGATCGGAGGCAGATAGGACGCGATCTCCTTCCACGTCCCGCCGGCGTCGGGGCTGGCGAATATCTGCCCCGATCCCGCGCCGACGTAGACGCCGGCCGGGTCGAGTGAGTCGTTCGACATGCCCTCGCGCAGGACGCTGAGATAGGCGTCCCTTCCGGGAAGCCCGCGGGTCTTGGCGGTCCATCCCTTCTTCCCGCTCCGGTAGACCGCGAATCGCCCTTGGGTCGCCCGCCAGGCGTACTGCTCGGGCTGAAGCGGCGTGACGAAACAGGCGTCGCCATCGTAGGGGTCGAGCGCCAGGCCGAATCCGAAATCCGACGGAAGGCCCTTGTCGATTCCGGTCCACGTGTCGCCGTAGTCGTCGCTGCGGTACACGCCGACGTGGTTCTGCTGGAACATCCGCCCCGGCAACGCCGGGTGCAGGAGGAGCTTGTGCACTCACGTCCCCGTCTCGCTGCCCATTACCGCGCCCGTGAAGCTCTTCACGCCCCGATTGGCCGGATTCCAGCTCTTGCCGCCGTCGTTCGTACGGAACGTTCCGGCCGCGGAGATCGCGATCCACATCCGGTCCGGATTGACGGGGTCGACCTGGATCGAATGGAGGCACATCCCTCCCGCCCCGGGCATCCAGTCTTTGCGCGTGGAATGGTTGTTGATCGAATCGACCCCCCGCCAGGTCTTGCCGTCATCGTCCGAGCGGAAGAGCCCCGCGGGGGCGGTGCCGGCGTAGAGGACGCCCGGCTCGGATTTCCGCGACGGCTCGATGTGCCAGACGCGCGGATTCACGGGGATCGAGTACTTCTTCGCGAACTTGAGCCCCTTGGGGGGCAGCTGGGGCGGAACCGGCGGCTTTTTCGCCCCCGCGAATTTCTTCTTCTTGAGATCGGCGCTGAATGTGTTCGTGCCGAACGTGTCGGACGATGCCGCGGCGTGGACGCGCGCGCCTTTCCGCGTGTCGACCGTCGCGTGGTAGATCGACCACCCCTTGAGGTGGGGGCCGGAGAGTTTCCACGCGTCGCGCTTCGGGCCCGACTCGAACAGGAAGAGTCCACGCTTCGTTCCGACGCTGAGGACGACGCGGTCGGCCATGAGTTCTCTCCCAAAGAGACAGGGAATTCTATCGGCCGCCCCGGCCGCGGGAAAGAGGGGGCTTTCCGGTTCTTGACAATCGAAGTCCGCGTGGGACGATGACGGGCCGCCGAAGCGATTCGTCGAGGGAGTTCGCGTGAAAACCGCCGCCGACTACTTCGGGGCGATGGCCGGGGAGTACGACTCGCTCATCCGCCGCGCGGTACCCCGCTACGACGAGATGACGGAGCGGCTCATCGACTACCTGCCGCCGGCCGCGGAGTCGATCCTCGAGCTGGGATGCGGGACGGGGAACCTCACGCTGAAACTGGCGGCGCGCTATCCCGGGGCGAAGCTCACGCTGGTCGATGCCGCGCCGCCGATGCTCGAAGTCGCGAAGGCGCGGCTGGGCGCCCGCCCGGCGTCGTTCGTGGCGACACCCTTCGAGTCCATGGACTTCCCGCCCGCGGCGTTCGACCTCGTCGCGTCGACCCTCAGCCTGCATCATGTCGCGGACAAGGCTTCCCTCTATCGATCGCTGGCGCGCCTGATCCGCCCGGGCGGGACGTTCCGGTTCGCGGACCAGCTGGCGGGAGGCACGAAGGCCAATCACGAGATCAACTGGACGCGGTGGCTCGACTTCTGCCGCGCGCCCGGCCAGTGCACCGAAGAGGAAGTGACGAGTCTCCTCGACCATGCGGCGGCGCACGATCATTACACTCCGGTGGGGGAGCACTTCCGTCTCCTGGAGGACGCCGGATTCCGGGATCCTGACTGCGTGTGGCGGAATTGGATCTGGGGGATCGTCACCGCGGACGTCTAGGGCGCGAATTTCT
>DASRJF010000092.1:0-2462 GCA_035649615.1 Planctomycetota bacterium
GCGAAGGAGCCGATCGTAGAACCCGACGATGGCCGCCCACTCGGTGCGGCCGCTGCGGGCGCGATCGACATGCACGGACTGGATGGCGGCCTCGAGTTGGAATCGGCCGACCCTCCCGAATCGCGCCGCCGCGCTGAGCTCGGCCTCGGCCTCCCGGATCGCGTCGACGTTCCACGCCGCGGGATCCTGCTCCGAGAGCGGAACATAGCGACCCTCCGGCGAGATCCTGGCCCGGGTCCGCGCGTGACAGAACAGCATGAGGGCCAGCAGTCCGCGCGCTTCGGCCTCGTCGGGCATCGTCTCCCGCACGACTCGCGCCAGCCAAATCGCCTCGTCGGCCAGGTTCCGCCCGCGAGGATCCGAGCCAGGCGCCTCGTCGCGACCGATCCCGTAGGCGGCGTACACCGCCTCGAGCACGGCTTCCAGTCTCGGCGGCCGTTCGTGTTCCTGTGGAACCTTGAAGGGGATGCCCGCCTCCCGGATTTTCCGCTTCGCCCGTGCCAGTCGCTGTCCCATGGTCGCCGGCGGCACGAGGAAGGCCCGCGCGATGAGGGCCGCGTCGAGGCCGAGCACCGTCTGGAGCATCAGCGGGGTGTGCATAGCGGGGTCGATCGCGGGATGGGCGCAGACGAAGAGGAGCTCGACGCGCCGGTCGGGAAACGATTCGCCGGAACCTGCCGTCCCCGCCATTCCGTCCGCCAGACGCCGGAGCGTGTCCGCGTGTTCGGCTCGCACGCGACGGTGGCGGGCCTGGTCGATCAGGCGATGGCGGGCGGCGGTGAGCAGCCACGCCTCGGGCCGCTCCGGCACGCCGTCGGCCGGCCACCGGGTGAGCGCGTCGAGCAGAGCCTCCCCGAGCGCGTCTTCAGCGCCCGCGACATCCCTCGTCTCGGACGACAAGTAGGCGATCAGGCGGCCGTAGGACGCGCGCGCAACGGCCTCGACGGCGTGTGTCGCATCGCCCATGGCGCTCAGGGACGGGAGACGGCGGCGTCGTAGTCGACGTCGATCGGCCGGATTTCCAGGGCTCCCTTCGCGGCCGCGGGGCAGCGGGCGGCCCAATCGAGCGCCGCGTCGAGCGAGGGCAGTTCGAGGATCATGAACCCGCCCAGCTCCTCCTTCGCCTCGGCGAACGGACCGTCCTGCACGTGCCGCCGGCCCTCCTTCAATCGCACGGTGGTCGCCGTGGCGGCGGACTTCAGGGGCGCTCCGGTTACGAACGCATCCGCCTTGAGGAGGGCTTCGTTGTAGGCCCGCCACGCCGCAAGATACGGGGCGCCTTCCGGATCGGCCCGCTGCTCGACGTCGACGGGGCGCTCATAAATGAGCATCATGTAGCGCATCGAATTCCTCCTCTCATGGTACGCCATTCCGCTCGATTAACGAGCGAGGGGGACGCGTCCGTCCTTGAACACGGTTCGCGTCCCCCTGGTCTTCCTCACGCGGCGTCGCCGTTCAGCCGCTCCGTGAACTCCATGGCCTCGGGGATGTCGGAGATCAGGCGGCCGCCCGCGATCCCGTTCTCGGGCGCGTTCTCGTGGAGGATGACCGCGAACCCGTCGGGGTTTCCGATTCCGGCGTAGGCCTCGGCGAACGCGGCGTGCAGCTTGCCGGCCAGCTTGCGCCGGGCGTCGACGCTGCGAAGGCGGGGAATCTCGAGGGTGCCGACCGCCCGCACCGCTTCCGGATCGAAGCGACCGTCCTGGGCCGCGTTTCCGGCCCCGTGCTCCCGGATGAAGATCCGGACGTCGGGGATGTGGAAGGTCTCATCGAGGGCGGCGGTCATCTTCTCGACCATCTTCCGCTTGGCGTCGGCCCGGGCGCCCAACGGCACGTCCAGCAACATGATGGGCATACGACCTCCTTGGCGGACGCTTGGTTTCGTGATCTCGGGCCGGCGGTCCGCAGGTTCCGGCCGTCACTGGCATGGCGTTCGAGCGGAGGCCATTTCGACACGACATTTCGAAATTCGGCCGCGACGGTTGAGAAGGAACCGGCGGTTCGTGGGATCTTCTGAGAATGATTCCTGCCGCTAGTGGTGCGTCAAAGTTGGTTCTGACGGTTGAGACGTAACCTCTGGACCCGCAGTTCGAGAAGGCCGACTAGAAGTTCAACGTTCTGAGTGCGGCGTTCAGCGTTCGTTCGAAGTTCCGGGTTCGGAGTGGACGGTGAACGAAGCACTCTGAACGAACTCAGAACCCAGAACTCCGAACTCCGAACTTCCACCAGGTGTCGCATCCGAACCGGCCGGGTGAGAACCGCGGGAATCAATCTTGATGCGACACTAGCCGGGAAAAGCCTTGCGACAGGGTGCAAGACTCAGTCGATCTGAAAGGCCCACCCTTGATCGGCGCCCGATGAAATCCGGCAGCCTCACCGGCGGAATCACCCCCGGCCGCTCTTCAGTTTCTCGACAATCGTCCGGAATTTCGAATCGCTTCGGAGCGATTCCAAGTCGGAGT
>DASRJF010000093.1:0-4247 GCA_035649615.1 Planctomycetota bacterium
CGGGGTCCGTACGCCTTGCAGGCGGCGATCGCGGCGTGCCACGCCCGGGCGCGCGTCGCGGAGGAGACGGACTGGCCGCGGATCGTGGGCCTCTACGAGACGCTGACCCGGGTTTCGCCGTCGCCGGTCGTGGAGTTGAACCGCGCGGTCGCCGTGTCGATGGCGTCCGGGCCGGCCGAAGGTCTCAAGCGCGTCGATGCCTTGGTGTCGGAGCGGTCGCTCAAGTCCTACCACCTCCTGCCGAGCGTGCGCGGCGATCTCCTCTTCAAGCTCGGCCGCCTCGACGAGGCGCGCGCGGAATTCGAACGGGCCGCGAAGATGACCCAGAACCAGCGGGAGCGCGACCTGCTTTTGAAGCGGGCCGGCGAGTGCCGCGTCTCGAACTAGTGTCGCATCAAGATTGATTCCCGCGGTTTTCACCCGGCCGGTTCGGATGCGACACCTGTTGGAAGTTCGGAGTTCGGAGTTCTGGGTTCTGAGTTCGTTCAGAGTTCTGCGTCCACCGTCCACTCCGAACCCGGAACTTCGAACGAACGCTGAACGCAGCACTCAGAACGTTGAACTTCGGGTCGGCCTTCTCGACCTGCGGGTCCACAGGTTACGTCTCAACCGTCAGAATCAACTTTGACGCAACACTAGACTCTCTTGTTCACCTCGTCCCAGTTCACGACGTTCCACCACGCGTCGATGTAATCGGGCCGCCGGTGTTGGTACTGCAGGTAGTACGCGTGCTCCCACACGTCGAGCACGAGCACCGCGTGGAGCCCGTGCATGAGGGGATTTTCCTCGTCCGGCAGCGGCAGGATCTCGAACTTGCCGCGGGGCGTCCTCGCCAGCCAGACCCATCCGCTTCCGAAGAGGCCCGTCGCGGCCTCCCTGAATTTCGCCTTGAACGACGCGAAGTTCTCGAACGACCGCTTGATGACGTCCGCGACCGGACCCCTCGGCTCCCCGCCCTGGTTCGGACCCATGAGCGTCCAGAAGAGCGAGTGATTCAGGTGCTGGCCCGCCGTGCGTCGCACCGCCGTCCTGGATTTCGCCGGTACCTTTCCGTTCTTCCGGCAGAGATCCTCGATCGGCCAGTGGGCCGCCGAGCCCGCCTTCTCGAGCGCCTTGTTCAGGCTCTCCACGTAGCCCGCGTGGTGCTTTCCATAATGGAAGGTCATCGTCCGGCGGTCGATGTGCGGCTCCAGCGCGTCGAGCGCGTACGGGAGCTTCGGGAGTTCGTGGCGCATGGGGTGGTCCTTCTAGAATCCAGATTCCTGATTCTAGATTCTGGATTCCAGATTCCAGATTCTAGATTCCAGATTCCAGATTTCAGATTCCACCCTCAGCGGTATCTGGACGGGTTCTCCTGGACCTCGGCGACGGCTTGGAACAGGCGCAACGGCATGCGTTCGCCGTCCCGGTACAGTTCGGACATGCGGGTGGCGGCGCGCCGGCACGGGGCGCTCGGCTCGTTCGCAAGCACCTGATCGAGGATCGCGGGGATTTTCTCGCTCGGCAGGTACGCGGTCACTTCGAGGATCGCCCACTGCATGAGCTCCTCCTGGGTTCGCGTCAAGAATCGGGGTAACGCCCGGGCTACGCGTTCCAGGTTGTCCGGCTGCGCCAGCCGGAACATCGCCCGACGTCCCATCGCGCGAACCAAGTAGGCCGACACATCGTCGTCCTGGCTCGATTCCAACTGACTCATGAACCACGACTCCGCTTCCGGGAGCGACGACAGCGTCATCGCCTCCATGAACGAGCCCCGATAGGTCCTGTGGTACGGAGAGAGCGCCAGGTCCTGCACGACGACCAAGTCTTCCGGTCGAGCCCGGCGGTCGCGAAAAAGGACCGTCGCGGCGATCATGCGAACGCTGGATTCGGCGGTCGTGAGAAGCGAACGATACCGATCCAGGTACGTCGCCGGCGTTTCCTGGATCATGCCGAAAAGCTGGAGCAGCTCGTACTGGGCCTCCGCGCCGGTCACGGAGAGGGCTTCGTGCAGTCCGTCCAGCAGTTCCTTGCGGAAGTCCGAGTATTTCTGCCCGAACCATCCGCCCTTTCCGGCGGGATCCGGATTCCCCAGCGTGAATTGGAGAAGGTCGTGAATGCAATCGGCATGGGCGGGGTCCTTCACGAACTCGACGAAGATCTCCGGCGCCGTGAGGATCAGGGCTCGAAGTCCTCCCAGGTGCTCGATGTGCCCGGCTCTCCATTCCCGCGCGGCTTCCGGTGAGGTCCAACTTCCGCCCTTGCTGTGGGCCGCCCTTTCCGCATTCGCCTTCTTCCGCCATTCCTTGAATCGGGCCAGGCGATTCTTCAACTGCGCGGCGGCCGGAAGGTTCGAGGCCTCGACCGGCCCGGCCCCTGCGGTGCCGTCACTCCCGAGGTCGGGATCCGCCGGCGCCGAATCCGGCTTCCGGGCGACCTGCAGGTCGGAGGTCACGGCCGCCAGTTTCGATTCCAATTCCCGGATGCGGGCGGAATCTCCGCCACCGGATCTGCGCATGAGAAGACCCCCGGCCAGGCCGAGTCCCAAGAGCAGGAATGCGCACAAGATCGCGGCGGCCGGGAATTTCATGCCCACGGACATTCCTCCCGCGGCGATCAGCGCCGCTTTCGTCATGACGAGATCCCCGACGAGGCCGGCCGGCGCCGGTACGGGCGTCACGGACTCGAGCGCGTGCGTCACCCTGTCCGTCGCCCCGGAGAAGCCCGCGACGAAGAGCGACCGTTTGAGCATCTCCTTGGCGCGCTCGATGCGTTTCCAGATCGCCGCGGCCGAGACTCCCTGCCGCTTCCCCAGCTCCTCGAGCGTCGCCTTGTCGAAGTAGTGTTCGATGACGAGACACCGCGACTCGTCGTCGAGGGCGGCGAGCGCGTCGATCACCGCCGCTTTTTCCGCGTCGGGCGGCGATCCGGCGGCGCGGGTCTCCATGTCGGCCTTCTTTCGCAAGAGGTCCGCGTGACGGCTCCGTGATTTCTTGTGATTGAGGGCGGTGTGGAGCGCGACCCGGTAGAGCCACGTCTTGAACGCGCGGGCGTTCTCGATGCGGCCGGCGCCCCGGGTCACTTCAAGAAGGATCTCTTGCGATGCGTCCTGCGCGTCCTGGGCATGTCCCAGGATTTGGAAACAGATGTTGAAGATGTGATCCTGGTGGCCGCGCAGCAGCGCGACGAGCGTGTCCCGCCCGGGGCGCGATCGAAACGCCAGGAACAACGACTCTTCCCGGTCGAAACTCACGGGATACTAAGCCTCGCCCAGGAGCGGATCTTAACCGCATTCCACATTCCACATTCCATTCCATATTCCAGATTCCATCCTCAACGGTACCCCGTCGTGTCCGCGGGTCTGCCCGCTTCCTGCACTTCCTTGAGATACCGCCAGCAATCGGGCCGGCTGCCGTCGAGATCGGTGAAGCCGTAGACCTTCGCCAGCTCGCCGCTGGAAACCGACTGGCCGTTCCATCGCGCGACGCCGGGATCCTGCGCGAGCGCCGCGACCGCGCGGCCGATGAACGCCGGACTCTCGGAGATCGCGAAGTGGGGCCGGACCTTCGTCGCGTCCCGCCAGTTCGCCTCCTTCACCTGGTACGCCTCGAGCATCGCCTCGGACCGCAGCCAGCCCGGCGTGACCGACACCGCGGTGGCCCCGTGCGGCTTCAGGTCGTGCGCCAGCGAGAACGCCATCCGGTTCACGGCCGCCTTGGCGAGGTCGTAGAAGAACGAGACGCGGTAGTGCGTGGCGTTGTAGGCATCGGTGCCGTCGTTGACCTCGATCTCGAGCCCGCCCGGTTTCTTGATGAGGAGCGGCAGCGCGAAGTGGCTGGTGATGGTGTGGGTATCCACGGCCAGGCGCAGCAGGTGCAGCCCGTAGTCCAGCGAAGACTCCCAGACCGTCTTGTCCCATTCCATCCGGGTGGCGCCGAAGATGTCGTTCACGAGGATGTGAAGGGCGCCCTGCTCGTCCGCGATGCGGACGACCAGCGCGCGGACTTCGGCGGGAACGAGATGATCGACCCGCACCGCGACGCCGCGGCCGCCGGCCTGGTCGACCAGCTCGGCGGTCTCCTCGATCGTCTCGGGCCGGTTCATCTCCGACCGCTGCGATCGCGTCGACCGGCCGGTGACGTAAACGGTCGCCCCGGCCGCGCCGAGCTGGACCGCGATCCCCCGCCCCGCGCCCCGCGTCCCCCCGGCCACCAGCGCGACCTTGCCCGCCAGCGGTTTACTCATGCTTGAACCCTACCGATGCGTCA
>DASRJF010000094.1:0-4599 GCA_035649615.1 Planctomycetota bacterium
GTCTTCAGCGGACATGCCCACGGGTACTCGCGCATCGAGGACGGCGGGATCGTCTACATCGCGAACGGCGTGGGAGGCGACTCGGACAGCTGGCAGTTCGACCAGAAGGCCTGCATGACGATCGTGGAAGCGACGACGACAGTCGTTGAAGGCGCTCCCGTGGAAATTCATGCGCGCGAGATTTCCATCGAGCCTGTCTTCGGCCTGCAAGCCAACGTGGAACACCTCGCGATCGGCCACGTCGGCGAGATCATGCTCCGGACCCTCTGGGGGATACCCGCCCTCTTGCTACTGATCCTCATCCTCGCGTTCATCTACCGAAGGCTCAGGAGGAGGAAGGAGAAGGAGCCGGAGCCGGAGAAGGAGCCGGAGAAGCTAGAGATGAAGTTCACGTCCGCCAAGACGAGCGAGCCGCCGGACATTGTCATTTAACATCCACTCGTTATAGGCTTTCATAAACTACCGTCCTGCAATAAGTTACATGGCCTTCGCTGTCAACCGTCAACCGTCAACCGTCAACAGTCAACCTCTTGTTGTTTTGCCTGAACCTTCGTTGTCGTCCTCGGTTAGATAGAGTCGATGGGTCTCAGCTGTAGCGACATTCGACTTAACCTGTCCGCCCGACGGACAGGCGACCTCGATCCGCGATTTACGGTCGAGGTGGACGCACACCTGCGAAATTGTCCGGGTTGCGACGCCGAAGCCCAGGACGAACAATCCGCCCTCTCCCTCCTGAAATCGATCGACGAAATCACCCCCAGCCCCCGCGTATGGAATCGGCTATCGAAGGAAACGCGGACAGGCAGGCTGACGCTGACCGTGCCCCTGAAAATCGCCGCCGCGGCGGGAATCCTCGCCGCGGCGTTTTCTTTCGCCTTCGCGGTCGCGACGCTGCGCCCCGCGCGCGTCGCCACCATCGCGACCGTCGCGCCGGGCTCGCCGTTCGAGCCAGGATATGCGATCCGCGCGAACGAACGGCTCGCCACCCCGACCTTCGCCCTCCTCACCCTCCCCGACATCGGAACCCTGAAACTGAACCGCGACAGCGCGATCGTCTTCACGTCGCCCCGCCGCGTCCGCCTCGAGCAGGGCGAGCTCTTCGCGACGATCCGGCCCGACGTCCACGGCTTCGTCGTCGAATCCGGCGGCACGGAAATCGCCGTCCACGGAACGCGGTTCGGCGTCCGGGCGGGCGACGTCTCGCTCGTCTATGTCATCGACGGCACGGTCGACGTCTCCAGTCCGCGGGGTCGAGTCACGCTGACCGGCCACCAGATGGTCGATGTCGGCGGCGCCGCGCGGCCGCTCGACGACGACACGTTGAAGTGGCTGGCCTCGTCGGAAAGACCCGTCGTCGCCATCACGGCCGAGGCGATTGCGAAGGGCCCCCTGCGACGCGGAGACTCGCTCGACCTGACCGTGAAATTCGAGACCGGCTCGCCCGCCCCCGTCCTCCTGCCCCCGCTCGACGAACTCCTCCCCCTGATCCGGTTGAACCTGACCGACGCGATGGGCAAGCCGTACCTCGTCCGCATCCCCGCCTCGTCGCTGAGATCCTCGGCGTGCCGCACGCGCGGCCCCAACGGACCCGTCCGGCTCGACGTATCCACCCCATGCGTGCTCACGCTGCGGATCGCGCCCGACCTCCTGCCGTCCTCGGGCCGGATCCGCCTGCGCGCCGCCTACCAGCCCGTCGCCCCCCGGGGCGGCGACTTCTGGGACCGCGAGCTCGAATCGGAAGTCGTGGACGTGGAATCTAAGTGATGAATCTCCAGGAGCCGATGACGGGGATCGAGTCGCGTCTCGATCACATCCGCGGCCGCATCCGCCGGCTCTTCCTGATCGACGGCACCGCGCGGCTCGCCCTCGGCCTGGCCGCGTTCGTGGTGATCACGTTCGCGCTCGACTGGCTCTTCATCCTGCCCGCCCCGGTCCGGCTGATCTTCCTCGTCGGCGGCGGCGCGGCCTTGACGTGGATCGCCATCCGGCGCCTCGTCTACCCGCTCGGCGTGGGCATCAGCGACGACGACCTCGCGCTCTTCGTGGAGCGCCGGTATCCGCAGCTGAACGACCGCCTGATCTCCGCCATCCAGCTCGCCCGCATGAAGGACGACGGCGGCCAGGATCGCGTCGCGGGATTCAATTCGCCCGAGCTCGTCCGCGAGCTCGTGCGCGACGCGGCCCAGGCGAGCGACGGGATCGACTTCAACCAGGTCGTCGTCCGCGGCCACGTCATGAAGATCGCCGCGTGGGCCGGCGTCGCCCTCTTCCTGCTGGCGGCCGGCGCCGTGGCCGAGGACAACCTCGCCCGCATCTACGCGGCCCGCATCGTCGGCGGCTCGACCAAGTGGCCCCGGCGGACGACGCTCGAAGTCGTCGATTTCGACAAGGCCACCCGCACGCGCACGTTCGCCCGGGGGGACGACATCACGATCGCGGTGCGCGCGCACGGCGCCGAGCCGCGGAAGGTCATGTTCAAGTTCGAGTTCAAGACCGGGGAGAAGGGGCAGGAGTCCCGCGACAAGTCGCAGGACCTCTACCTGCTTCAATTCACGCACCTGTCCGGGCCGTTCACGTTCACGGCGCAGGGCGGGGATGACGAAACGGAAACCTATACCGTCCTGACCCAGAACCCGCCGCTCCTGACCGTGCAGCACGCCTTCATCGAATTCCCCCCGTACCTGTCGCTCGAGAACACGCCGCCCGACCGGCCCGAGCAGATGGGCAACCTCCAGGTCCCGCTCGGCAGCAAGGTCAGCCTCGTGGCGGAATCGAACGAGGATCTCGCGGGCGCGAAGCTGATCGTCGGGCCCAAAGGGCGGGAGAAGACGGCGGACCTGGCCGTCGCTCCCGACGCGCAGGGCCGGCCCCGGAAGATCGCGGGGGCGTTCGCCGTCGAGGAGGCGTCGCTCGAGTACGAAGTCCGGCTGGCCGCGACGAACACGCTCGAGAACCGCGAGCCGTTCCGGTACACCGTGCGCGGACTCCTCGACCAGAAACCCACGCTCCAGGTCTTCGAGCCCGCGGGCGACGAGAACATCACCGACGTCTGCCGGCGGCCGATCGAGGTCACGACGACGGACGACTTCGGCGTGGCGCAGGTCTCGATGGAGGCGCGGATCACGGGGCCCCGGACCACGGACTGGGAGCCGACCGCGTTCGGGCCGGACCAGAACCGGCCCCGCGACTACGACCCGCGCGAGAAGAAGGTCCGTTCGTCGCACGTCCTCGACGTGAAGGCGCTCGGGGCGAAGGAGGGCGAGTTCGTCGAGCTCCGGTTCGTCGGGCGCGACTTCCGCTCGCCCGAAGCGAACGTGACCACGTCGCGCGTCTACCGGTTCTCGGTCGTCTCCATCTCGGCGCTCGAGAAGGAGCTCCAGTCCGCCATCGACAAGATCAAGGCCGGCCTCCAGCTGCAGTACACGGCCCAGCGGACCGCGCACGACCGCGCGGGCGCCATCGAGAAGAAGTTCAGCGCCATCGACAAGCTGGGGCCCGAGCAGCAGGGCGAGGTGCGCGGGCTCTCGTTCGTCCAGCAGGCGATCACCGAGAAGCTCTCCACGGCGTCCCGCGATATCGACCGGGTCCGCCAGCGCGGCCTGTGGAACGGCGTCTTCGACGAGCGCTCCGCGGCCGCCCTCGAGGGGGCCGTCACCGCGCTACGATCGGTCGCCCCCGCGCCCGGCGAGGCGGCCGGCAACGAGGCCTCCCCCATGGCGGGGACGCTCCTCGTCTCCGCCGCGCGCGAGGACAAGGCCGCGCGCCTGCCGCTCTTCGGCCGGATCCAGGCGCTCCAGTTCGAAGTGCTCGAGGCCATCGACCGGGCCCGCCGCCACCTCGACCACTGGGCGAACCTGCAGGAAATCATCTCGCTCGTCCGCGAGACGAAGCGGCTGCTCGAGGAAGGGCAGAAGCACTTCCACGGGGCGCCCGAGAAGAAGTGAATTTTCGGAGGTTCTGGCCATGAGGCGAAACGCACTCCGCACGACGGCCCTGGTCCTGGCCGCGCTCGTCGCCCTGGCCCCGGGCCTGTCGGCCCGGCAGGAACAGGATCCCAGCAAGCCGGTCGTCGAGGCCAAGGACCTCGTCAACCAGATCCAGAAGCGCGGCGACGCGCTCGTCGAGAGGCTCAAGGAAAAGTCGCCGCAGGTCGCCGAGCGGCTCAAGAAGGCGCTCCTCCTCATCAACGAGGAGACCATCCGCGAGAAGCTCGACGAGGTCCTGTCCGAGCTCCGCAAGAACAACCCCGACAACGCCGCCGACAACGCCGAGCAGGTCGTGAAGTCGCTCGAGAAGATCCTCGCCATCCTCGAGGACCGGATGACCAAGGACGAGCAGAACAAGGAGAAGGCCGCCCTCGAGGCGATCAAGAAGGAGCTCGACAAGCTCATCGAGGAGCAGTCGAAGGTCATCAAGGAGACCGAGAAGGTCGACAAGGACCGCGGCAAGGAATACGAGCAGATCCTCAAGGACATCGACGAGGTGATGGCCAAGCAGAAGGACCTGCTCAAGCAGACCGAGGCGGGCCCGCCGCGCGAGCTGATCCAGCAGCTCGAGGACACCGTGAAGGAGATCGAGAAGCTCAAGAAAGAGCAGGAA
>DASRJF010000095.1:0-7852 GCA_035649615.1 Planctomycetota bacterium
GGCGGCCCGTTCAAGGCGATCGACACGAAGCGGGGCTGGTCCGTCAGCGAGCATCTCCCGCGCATGGCGGCGGTCGCGGACCAGTGGTCGCTCGTGCGGACCCTCTTCTCCAAGGACCCGAACCACGAGACCGCCCAGTACCTGCTCCACACCGGCCACCGCCGAGTCGAAACGGCGGACTATCCGCACCTTGGCAGCTTGATCTGTTCCGAGCTCGGGATGCGCGACGGCGGCCTGCCGGGGTGCGTCACGATCGGCGGGGACGACGGCGTCGGGTCCGGCTTCCTGGCGCCGGAGACCGCGCCCTTCCTCGTCGAGAAGATCGACGATCCGCTCGAGGATCTCAAGACGCTGACGTCCTCGTGGCGTCTCGAGGACCGGGCGAAACTCCTCCAGGCGCAGAACGAGGGCTTCCGGAAAACGCACGACGAAAAGCGCACGCAGGAACACCAACGGGCGTACGACCGCGCCCTCGCGCTCATGAAGTCGCCGCACCTCAAGGCGTTCGACATCTCCGGGGAATCGGACGAGACGAAGCGGCTCTACGGCGGCGGCGCGTTCTCTCGCGCGTGCCTCATGGCGCGGCGGCTCGTCGAGGCGGGGACGCGGTTCGTCGAGGTGCGCCTCGCGGACTGGGACTCGCACTCGGACAACTTCAACCGCCAGAAGGGGCTGATGTCCCAGCTCGACCCCGGGTTCGCGGGGCTGCTCGAAGACCTGGGCCGCCGGTCGATGCTGGGCGAGACGCTCGTCGTCTGGCTCTCCGAGTTCGGCCGCACGCCCAAGGTGAACGCGGCGCAGGGCCGCGACCACTTCACCCGCGCGTGGTCGGCCGTCCTGGCGGGCGGCGGAATCCAGGGCGGCCGCGTCGTGGGATCGACGACCGACGACGGCTTGGAAATCGCCGACCGTCCGGTCTCCGTCGATGACCTCTACACGACGCTCTTCGACCGGCTCGGGATCGATCCGGCGAAGAAGGTCGCGACGGGCACGGGCCGGTCCGTGAAACTCCTGGATGGAGGGCGCGTCGTGCGCGAACTGCTGTGATGCGTCTTGCGATCGGGGCGCTCCTGGCGCTGCACATTCAAGAGGGCGCCGTCGAGCTGAAGTACGGCGGCCCGCGGGGAGAGAAGCAGCCCGTCACCGGCGAGGTCACGCTCAAGCTGAAGATCGACGGGACCGAGGCGCTCACGAACCTCGTCCGTTCGTCGATGGAATTCCTCTCGTTCTCGGAAATCAGGATCAAGGGGGAGGGGGTGCGCCGCGTGACCGGGACTTCCGACAAGGGCACCGGTCTCAAGGTCGAGTACGCCGGCGCGCGCGTCGAGGGGACGTACGACGACGAGCCGTTCAAGTACGACTTCGAGCGGAAGGCTCCGCCCGGGGACTTGTCGACCGACAAGCTGAAGCAGATCTGCTGGTTCCTGTCGATGGGCGGACCCGACTACCGGCTCGGACCGCACGGGGAGTATTCGTCCAACGATCCGAACAAGGACGCGTGGGGCGAGGCGCTCGATCACGCGGTGAACGCGATCGTCCGACTCTCCGACAAGCCCGTGTCGCCGGGCGGGGAGTGGACCTCGGAATGGAAGGGCGCGTACAAGCAGAAGGACAACGAAGGAGTCTTCGCCTTCAAGCAGAAGGCGAAGCTCGAGAAGGTCGAGAAGTCCGTGGCTCGGATCTCCTTCGAAACGACGGGGAAGCTCGAGATCCCGGAGGCGAAGCGCGACAAGAACGCGGAAGTCCAGGAGTCGCTCTTCGAAGCGAAGGGGACGATCGCGCTCGACGGGGTCTCCGGCCTCGTCGTCTCGCACGAGTGCGCCGGCGGCGTGAAGGCGAAGTACAAGGGGGTCGACCCCAACACCGGAGAAACCCACGAACTGAAGATCGATTTCGACGTGACTTCCAAGTTCACACGGAAGGAGTAGTCAACGAACGATTAGCGATTTGCGATTTGCGATTGGCGATTGGCGATTGGGGATGTCTGAACTCGAAACTCGCCGTACACTCGAATCATGCCTCCTCGAGTCGTCGAGTTGCCTGCCCTGCACTTGGTCGGCGCCCGCCGGTTGTTCGCGCTCCCGGAGATCAAGGAGATCCCCTCGCTGTGGGGCCAGTTCATCCCGCGGCTGGGGGAGATCCAGGGGCGGAAGGGCATGGTCACGTACGGCACGTGCATCGCGGCGACCGACGCGGGCGGGAAACCGGTGCTCGAGTATTCGGCGGCGGTCGAGGTGGAGAAGCCCGGTCGCGCCCCCGACGGCCTCGTCGCGTTCACGCTGGCGCCGGGGTTCTACGCGGTCTTCACCCATGAGGGGCACATCCGCGACATCGGCAAGACGTGGGACTCGATCTGGCATACACGGATGAAGGAGGCGGGACTCGCGCATCGTTCCGCGCACGACTTCGAGAGGTACGACGATCGCTGGAATCCCGGGACGGGAGAAGGGCCCGTCGACATCTACATCGCGATCGAACGGGCGCCGAACTGATGCGACCATTGAGTCGTCCAATTCGTATGAGAGCGTTACTGATTGCCGCGGTATTGATGTCGCTGTCGTGTTCCAAGAAAGAGCCTGGGCCCTCGTCTCGCGATCCCTTCCGTGCGGCGCCGACGCGCCCCATGGGCGAATTGCTCTCGCTCAGCCTGGCGGTGGATTGGGAGCCCAAGGTCGGCCAACAGGTCCCTTGGCGCATTCGCATCAGGAACGTCAGCAATGGAGTGGTGGACGTCGTGCCGCCCCTGGACGGTTCTGACGTCGGAATGCGTTTCCCGCTCTACGGGGTCCAGCTGCATGGACCCGACGGCCGACCCGTGAACTGGATTCGGGGAGGTCGATGCGGCAACTGCAACGGCATTCGCAGGGACGAAGTGATCCGTCTGCCCCCTGGGGAAGAGATGGATATGTTTCTTCAAGCTCCGTTGGGACACGCCTTGTCTCGCTGGAAGCCCGATCGCGAAGGAAAGCACCGCCTCACTCTGACGGTCGACTACTCCGCCACCGATCCTGCCGAATGGAATGGACGTCTGGAACGAGTCCACGCCGATGGTGCGAAAGTCCGCGCGTTATTGGCGGCGGTTCCACGACAAAGGCTGGTCGGGACGCTCGAGTTCGACGTCGTGAAATTCTAGGCGTCAGTCCCGATCAACTTCTCGACGCTTTTCACTCCTTCGCGTTCCAGGTGCTCGGAAAGACCGCGAGCCAGGCGTCCGGGAAGCGCCGGACCCTCGTACACGAAGGCCGTGTAGAGCTGCACGAGACTGGCCCCCGACTTGATTCTTTCGACGACGTCCGCGACGGTCCCCACGCCGCCCACGCCGATGATTGGCAGCGACCGGCCGCACTTCCGGTAGATCTTCCGCGCGAGCCCATTCGCCCGCGCGCGGAGCGGCGGTCCGCTCAAGCCGCCTCCGCGGCCTCCCGACGTGGTCGTGTTCGAGACCACCACCCCCGCGCCGCCGCCGTCGCGGATGCCGGAGAGGGCTTCATCGAGCCGGCGATCCGTGACATCGGGCGAGAGCTTGACCAGGATGGGCAATCCCGGCCGCGCCGATTTCATCGCCGCCAGGATCCCGGCGATCGCGCTTCGGGTCTGAAGATCCCGCAGTCCGGGGGTGTTCGGCGAACTCACGTTGAGGACCGCGTAATCCGCGACGCCCGCGAGGGCCGCCAGCGCCGACGCGCAATCCTCCGGCGCGCGCTCGGGCGGCGTCGACCGGTTCGCGCTCAGGTTGATACCGACGATCCCCCCGGATCTCCGGTTCCCCAATCGTCGGGCGACCGCGGCCGCGCCGGCGCTCGGGAAACCGAGCCGGTTGATGAGCGCGGCCTGCTCCCGCAGCCGAAACACGCGCGGGGCCGGATTGCCGGGCTGTGGCCGCGGTGTCACGGTCCCGACTTCGACTGAAGCGAAACCGATGGCGAGGAGAGCGTCGACCGCCTCTCCATCCTTGTCCATGCCGGCCGCCGCGCCGATCGGATGGGCGAACTTCACGCCGAACCGCGAGACGTGGAGCCGGGGATCGTCGGGCGCGGCGAATCTCCTGAGGAGGGCGAGGCCCGCGGGCGCCGACTGCGCCAGGGCGAGACACCGGAGCGCGGCGCGATGCGCGCGCTCGGGCTCGAGGCGCGACAAGACGGGAAGGATGAGCGACCGATAGGGGTCAGGACCGCGAACTCCAGGGATTCGAGTTTTCACGCGTGAGCTTCAGAAGACCTCGCCACCGTTCGTCTCCCTATCGCGTATGCGACCCCAATTCCGCGTGACCCCGTCCGCCCGGCTTGAAGCTTGCAACTTGGAGCTTGAAGCTTGAAGCTTGAAGCTGTCCTAGGGCGGCTCCGGAGGTTTGACGGCATTTCGTCCGAGCTCTTCCGCCACGGCTTCCAACAGCTTCCGGTCCTCGAGGGTGAACGCGCCGGGGCGGTCGCTGTCGATGTCGATCTCGCCTACGACCCTGCCGCCCGTGAAAATCGGCACGACGATCTCGGAGCGCGTGTCCAAGAAGCAGGCGAGGTAGCGCGGGTCCTGGTTGACGTCGTCGACGATGACGGTCTTGGCCTCGCGCGCGGCGAGGCCGCAGATGCCCTGGCCGATGGGGATGCGCACGTGCTCCGTCGCCTGCGGACCGTCCCACGCCTTGAGCACGAGCGTGTCGGCGCCCTCGATCATGTACACGCCGACCCAGTTGTAGTGGGGGACCTCCGCGCGCAGGACGCGGCACACCTCGAGCGCCGCGGCGTCGAACGCCCGCTCCGATCGGGCCAGGGACGTCAGGCGGTCGACCAGATTGGACATGCACACATTCTAGCGGAGGTCCGACCCCGACACTTATAATGCGCCCGCCATGGACCACCCCACGCCCCCGACCCCGACCCGCCGGTTCGAGCGATTCGACACGCGGGACTGCTTCGCCTCCCTGCTCAAGGGCGGATTCCTCGGGATCGTCAAGGGTCGGGACGTCGGCGGTCCGATCCTCGACATGAG
Organism: Planctomycetota bacterium; assembly: GCA_035649615.1. Classification (GTDB taxonomy): domain Bacteria; phylum Planctomycetota; class MHYJ01; order MHYJ01; family JACPRB01; genus DASRJF01. Next base: position 4,987 of record DASRJF010000095.1, read on the forward strand.
CGACTTCGGACTGCGCTTCGCGGCGGCGGAGCGGCTCGCGATCGGCACGCAGATCAATCTCACCGCGAAGCTGGTTCCGGTCGGGCGGTCGATGGTGCTCCCAGTCGTCATCCGCTGGTGCACGCAGGACCCGCGGTATCCCGAGCGCGCGGTCGTCGGCGTGGAATTCAACGGGGTGACGGCGGACCAGCTCGTCTGGATCCAGAAGCTGCGCGAGAAGATGCGGCGCGAAGCGCCGCACGCGTGATCCGCCGCGGGACCGCGGTCCATACGTTGACAGCGTTCCCTCCGGGCCTATACTCACGGCAGGTCAGCCACCCGGTTGTGAGGAGGGGGTCATGAAAATCGTCGTTCCCGTCAAAGACATCCTTCCCAATCCGTTCCAGGCGCGCCGCAAGATGGACCGCGAGGGCGTCCAGGCGCTCGCCGAGGAGATCCGCGAGAACGGGCTCTGGCCCGGCGCGCTCCGCGGACGCATGAAGGGCGACCGCGTCGAGCTCTGCTACGGCCACCGCCGCCTCCACGCCGTGAAAGTCCTCGGCTGGAAGGAGGTCGAGGTCGAGGTCGAGGAGCTGACCGACGAGGAGATGGCGGTCCAGAATCTCGCGGAGAACCTCCAGCGCGAGGGCCTGACCGACATCGAGAAGGCGCAGGCGATCCACCTGATGCTCCAGCGCACCGCGCGCGCGGGCGTGAAGGAGCCGGAGGCGATGCAGCGCATCTCGCGCCTGCTGGGGCTTTCCGCCGGCTGGATCAAGGACCTGCTCAGCCTCTTGGACCTCGAGCCCGGCGTGCAGAAGGCGATCCGCGACAAGCGGATCGCGGGCCGCACGGCGCTCGAGGCGCACCGGCTCGGCGGCCAGAAGATGGTCGAGACCGCGATCGCGAACAAGCTGCCCGTCCACAAGATCTCGGCGCTCGCCCAGAAGATCCGGCGCATCCCCGACGACAAGGTTCGCGAAGAGGTGAAGCGCGACGTCGTGCGCGGCCGCGTCACGGCGCCCGAGGCGGTCCAGGAGAAGGCCCGCAAGCTGCTCAAGGGCCGGCCCCAGGTGGCCCCGGACGACCTCGACCGCCGGCTCGGCGAATGGTCGCGCCGCATCCGCGCGTGGAACCAGGAGCTCGACGAGCTCATGCTCTTCCGCCGCTTCCTGCGCGAGCCGGGCCGCGCCGACGCCCTGAAGTCCGAGATCGGGCGGTTCACGGTGCGGCTGCAGCGGCTGACGACGTGATGCGGGCCTTCGCGTTCCTCGCGCTCCTCGTCATCGCGCAGGACCCGAAGCCCGCGCCGACCGTGGCGCCCCTCTACGACCGGTACCTCGCCGAGCGCGCGGCGCTCGATCCCACCTGGGCCACCGACCAGGGAATCCACGATCACGACGACCGCCTCACGAATTGGGACGACGCGACCCGCGACGCCCTGGTCAAGCTCGTTTCGGCCCGGCTCGACGATCTGAACAAGCTCGACCCCGCGAAGCTCCCGGTGGACGAGCGGCTGGACGCGTCCCTCTGGAAGGCCCAGCTCGAGACGGAACTGTTCGACTTCAAGCGTCGCGACGAGCGGAAGATCATGCCGTCGATTCCCCTCGGCGCGATCTACGCGATCCACTCCCAGCTGATCAAGGACTTCGCCCCGATCGAAAAGCGCGCCGCTCAAGCCCTCGCGCGATTGAAGGCGCTCCCCGACGTCTTCGGCGAGATTCGAAAGCGCCTCGACAAGCCCCCGGAGGTCTGGTCCGTGATGGCGATGGATGATGCGTTAGGCGCCGTCGAGGCCATCGGCGAATTCAAGAAGCTGATGAGCCCGGGCCTTGGGGGCCGGGAGTCGGAGCTCGACAACGCGGCGAAGCGGGCTATGGCGGAGGTCCGCCTCTATGCGGAATTCCTCAGGACGCTCAAAACCACAAGCGAGTTCGCAGCGGGCAAGGACGTCTACGAGTTCTACCTGAAGAAGTACCACCTCCTCGACATGGACTCCGCGGCGCTGCTCGCGCTCGGCCACCGGGAGTGGAAAGCGACGCTCAAACTCCTCGAGGAGACGGCGAGGAAGATCGATCCCGCGAAAACCTGGCAAGTCATCCTCGACGAGATGAAGAAGGACCATCCCAAGGCCTCAGATCTCGTCGAGACGTACCGGCGCGAAGTCGCCAAGGCCCGGCAGTTCATGATCGACAAGAAGATCGTGACGCTGCCCGAGGGGGAAAAGCTCGAGATCATCGAGACGCCCGCGTTCGATCGGAGTTCCATTCCGTACGCGGCCTACCACCCGCCGGGACCCCTCGACGCGTCGCGCGTCGGCCACTTCTACGTGACGCCCGTCGATGCCAAGGCGAAGCAGGAGGAGCAGGAGGCCCAGCTCGCCGGCCACAACAAGTACGACATCCCGGGCACCGTGTGGCACGAGACCTACCCGGGCCACCACACGCAGTTCGTCCACGCGAAGCTGATCTCGTCGAAGGTGCGCGCGCTCAACAACTCGCCGCTGCTTTCCGAGGGGTGGGGCTTCTATTGCGAGGAGCTGGCGCACGAGACGGGCTACTTCACCGATCCGCGGACGCGCCTTATGCAGCTGAACTGGCGCCTCCAGCGCGCGGCGCGCGTGATCTGCGACGTGTCGTTGCACACCGGCGCGATGACGTTCGAGGAGGCGGTGAAGTTCCTGATGGAGGGCGTGAAGATGGAGCGGCCGCACGCGGAGGGGAGCGTCAAGGCGTACACCGCGCGGCCGACCTACTTCATGGCCTACATGGTCGGCATGCTGGAGCTGAAGCGGATCCGGGAGGCGGCGAAGGCGCGGCTCGGCGCGACGTTCACGCTCCAGGGGTTCCACGACCGGGTCCTGAAGTACGGGAATGTGCCGCCGGCC
>DASRJF010000096.1:0-10019 GCA_035649615.1 Planctomycetota bacterium
GGTCGCGAAGAAGATCGTGAACGACGTCGCCAAGCGGTTCGAGGGGCGCCCGGGCGGCTACACCCGCGTCGTGAAGCTCGGCGGCTGCCGCTGGGACGGCGACGGCAAGGGGTGGTACGCCTGGAACCGCCTCGGCGACAATGGCCAGCGCGCGATCTGGGAGCTCGTAGAGCGCAAGGAGCCCGACGAGGAAGTCCGACTGGCGGGCCGCGGCAAGCTGGCCGTCGACGCGGGGGCCAAGCGCAAGTCCGACAAGAAGAAAGCCCAGGCGGAGGCGGCCACTAAGAAGTAGCCGCCAGCTCCAAGCACCAAGCTCCAAGCCAGCCCCAATTCGCCTTCACACGGACTCACGTCGCAGTTGCGAACGAATTCAAGTTGAAAAGAAGACTCGGCGCAGGCGGGGAATCCGAAATCGCTAATCTCTAATCGCAAATCGCCAATCGTCCCCTAACCTCCGCCGCCCTCGTCCACCTCTTCCGCCAGCCTGTGCGCGTCCGGAGAAAGCTGCTCCACCGGCGTGATCAACTTCGACAGGACGACGATGTCGTGCGGCTGGGAGGTCAGGTCGAGCGCGTGCTGCGGCAGCGTCGCCACCGCGATGAAGCCGAGGTCCTCGAAGAGCTTGATCGCGCCGTGCTGGGCCGAGAGCGCCTCCGCGTCCACGACCGCCACGCCGAGCCGCTCCGCGAGCACCAGGAGCTCGCGCACCATCGCGCGCGCGAGGCCCATGCGGCGGTACTCGGGATCGACCGTCAGGCGGATCCGCGCGACGTGGCGCGACCACCCGCGCCGGTCGCGGTGCAGCGTCACGTCGCCCACGATGCGGCTCCCGTCGAGCGCCACGATCGGCAGGACCTTGTCCGGGTCGAGGTTCGCGCACCAGTTCGCGATCACCACGGGATTCGTCACGTCGTCCTTGAGCATGACCCGCTCGTCGGCGGGCATGCGCGCGAAGAACCGCGCGAGCGCCGTGCCGTCCTCGCGGACCATCGGGCGCAGGATGATCTTCTTGGAGGAAAGGGGAACCGACACCGGGTAGGAATCGAGGGCGGTGCTTGCCATGCGACCCTCCGCTGAATCATGGGACTATACCACGCCCCGGCGGGGAAGGTCGGAAAAGCGCGGAACCGGCCGGCGCGCGCCTACTTCGCGACCAGGAGCGCCGCGGCCTGGCGCTCGTCGTCGGCAAAGCGGAGGACCTTGGCGAGCCCGAGGATGACGAACACCTCGTAGATCTCCTTCGGCACGGCCGCGAAGATGAGGTCGCCGCCGTTCTTCATCGCCGTGTCGAGCGCCGAGATGAAACAGCCGAAGCCCGCGCTGGAGATGTACTTCGCGTCCCGGAGATTCACGACGATCCTGTAGGCGCCCCCGCGGAAGACGCCCGTGAGCACCGATTCGACCTGGGCGAAGTTGGACCAGTCGAGGGAGCCGTCGATCTTGACTTCATGCACGCCGCGGTCCAGCTCGCGGCTCGTGACGTTGAGCGGATTCATCCCCGTCTCGACCATGGCGCCCCACTATAGCATCGGCGCCGAAGATCCCGCGGGAATCGGTTCCGAGGCGCTGTCGAACATCCGCTCCAGCTCCGTCTTGAGCGTCCCGAGCTCCCCGTCGGGGATCGCGGGATCGACAATCTCGACGGTCTCGCCGTCCCACGCCTTCTCGAGCACGAGGAGCGTCCGGCCGCCGTCCGTCCTCGAGCCCGCCGCCTTCACGCGCCGCTTGCGCATGAGGAGCAGCGACGTGAGGTAGAGCACCTTGTCCTGGAGCGGATCCCCGGAGCGCGCCTCGACGAGCCTCTTGAAGAACTCGACCATGGCGTTCACGTCCTCGAGCCGCCGCTTGCCGCGCTTCGGCGCCGTCGTCGTCCAGCTGGAGAAGGGCGCCTCGCCGCCGTCGGGGAAGAGCTTCATCCAGCAGGAGAGGCAGGAGTCGACGCGCCCGAAGCGGCCCTCGACCCGCCCCGAAGGATGCGCTTCGCTGGCCTTCAGGGCCCAGCGGATCGCGGACCGGTGGACTTCCTCGCTCTCGAATTCGCGGCCGCAGCCGACGCACCCGCGCTTGCGGCGCTCGATCTTCCAATCATCCATGTGGGGCACCCAGTGACTGTGGTACAGGGAAATATCGGCAATCACGCGGGGAAAACTGACCTAACGAATGATTGGCGATTGGCGATTAGCGATTCCCGATTCCCCCAAATAGCTAATCGCAAATCTCTAATCGCCAATCGTCTTCACGCCCGCTTCGCTTTTTCCCAGGGTCTTGGCGCGGAGGGCTTGATCGGTCGCCCGGTGAACCGGACCTGCCCGATGCCCAGGGCTTCGTCCAGGTCGGCCAGGAGCGCGTCCGTGGGCGTGACGCCCGCGCCGTCGCCGGCCTGGACCGCGATCCGCTTGCCCCCGGGAACCGGGATCTCGAGCACGACCGGGACGGTCCCCGGATAGGACTTCAGGATGCCCTGGAGTTTCTGCAGGAGCCCGTCCTCGAGGCCGAGGCCCGGGAGTGAAATCCTGACGCCGCCCGTCAGCGCCTCGCGCGCCTGGTGGATCGGCGTCACCTCGGAGACCCGCAGCGACGCCGTGTCGTTGCGGAAGCTGACGCGCGCCCGCACGAAGACGACGGCGTCGTCGAGCAGGTTCTCCCGGATCCGCTCGAAATCGGCCGAGAAGACGACGCCCTCGCACGATCCGGTCAGGTCCTGGAAGCGGAACGTCATGAACATCTTGCCCGCGTTGGGGCCGGTCTTCGTGAAGGCCTTCTTCAGCGTCGAGATCAGGCCTCCCATGCAGACCTCCGTGCCGTCCTCGAGGTCGGGCAGGTGGTCCACCGACGCGGTCGAGTACGCGCGGATCTCGTTCTCGTACCGGACGACCGGATTCGACGTGATGTAGTAGCCGAGGGCCTCCTTCTCGAACGCCAGGAGGGACTCCTGCGGCCACTCGGCGACGTCCGGCACGGGCGGGTGCTCGCCCGACCCCGAGGGGCCGCCGAAGATCGAGAGCTGGCCCGCGCGCCGGTCCTGCAGCTTCATCGCCCCGAGCCTCATCGCGGGCTCGAGCATCTCCATGCACTGCTGGCGCCGCAGGCCGGTCGAGTCGAACGCGCCGCACTTGATGAGGCTCTCCACGGCCCGCGGATCGATGCCGCCGGAGACCGCCTCCGCGAAATCGTAGAAGCCCTTGAAGCGGCCGTGGGCCTTCCGCGACTCGAGGATGTTCTTCACCGCCTTCTCGCCCACGTTCTTGACGGCTCCGAGGCCGAACCGGATCCGGGTCCGGCCCTCCTTCGCGGGCTCGACGGTGAAATCGAGGTCGCTCGCGTTGACGTCGGGAGGCAGGACGTCGATCTTGAGCTGCCGGCACTCCTCGAGGTACGCCGCCATCTTGTCCGTGTTGTCCATCGAGCAGGACATCAAGGCGGCCATGTACTCGACAGGGAAATTCGCCTTCAGGTACGCGGTCTGGTAGCTGACGATCCCGTACGCCGCGGAGTGCGACTTGTTGAAGCCGTAGCCCGCGAAGTAGGCCATGAGGTCGAAGATCTGCGTCGCGATCTCCGTGCTCACGCCGTTCTTCCCGGCGCCCTTCACGAACTGGTCCTTGTACTTCCCCATGATCTCCGGGATTTTCTTGCCCATCGCCTTCCGGAGCCCGTCGGCGTCGGCCATGCTGAAGCCCGCCATCACGTTGGCGATCCGCATGACCTGTTCCTGGTAGAGGATCACGCCGTACGTCTCGCGGAGGATCGGTTCGAGCATGGGGTGGAGGTACCGGATCGCCTCCTGGCCGTGCTTGCAGCGCACGTAGGTCTCGACCATGCCGGACTGGAGCGGGCCCGGGCGGAAGAGGGCGATCGTCGCGACGATGTCCTCGATCCGGTCGGGCTTCATGCCCTGGACCAGCTCGCGCATCCCCCGCGACGTCTCCATCTGGAAGACGCCCTTCACCGACCCGCGCGCGAGGAGCGCGTACGTCTCCTTGTCGTCCAGGGGAAGGTTCTCGAGGTCGACCTTCACGCCGCGGGTCTTCTCGACGAGCTTGATCGCGCGGTCGATCACCGTCAGCGTTTCGAGCCCGAGGATGTCGATTTTCAGGAGGCCCAGCTTCATGAGCGCCGTCATGTCGAACTGGGTCACGGGCTCGCCGTCCGCGACGTAGAGCGGGACGAGCTCGACGAGCGGCCGGTCGCCGATGACGATGCCCGAGGCGTGCGTCCCCGCGTGGCGCGACAGCCCCTCGAGCCGCAGCGCGACCTCCCACAGCTCCTTGAGCGCCGGGTCGCCGCCCACGGTCTTCCCGACCTCGGGCTCCTGGCGGGCCGCCTCCTCGAGCGTGATGTCGACGACGCGGGGGATCTTCTTGGCGAGCTGGTCGACGACGCCGTACGGCACGCCGAGGACCCGGCCGACATCGCGCAGCACGAGGCGCGACCGGAGGCTCCCGTAGGTGATGATCTGCGCGACGTTCTCCCGGCCGTACGTCCGCCGGATGTAGTCGATGACCGCCTGCCGGTCCTCGTTCGAGAAGTCGAGGTCGATGTCGGGCATCTCCTGCCGCGACGGGTTGAGGAACCGCTCGAAGATGAGGTCATACCGGATCGGGTCGAGGCTCGTGATGCCGAGGCAGTAGCCGACGAGCGAGCCCGCCGCGGAGCCGCGGCCCGGCCCGACGCGGATGCCCTCGCCGCGCGCGAAGCGCCGGAGGTCCCAGACGATCAGGAAATAGCTGGCGAACCCCATCTTCTCCATGACCGAGAGCTCGTACTCGAGCCGCTCGGAGACGTTCGCGGGAACGGGATCGCCGTACTTGTCGCGCGCGCCCTGGCGGGCGAGGTCGCGCAGGTACTCGATGTGCGACCCGCGGCCCTGGGGGAGCTCGAACCTCGGGAGGTGGAGGGCGCCGAACCGAATCTCGAGGTTGCACTTCTCGGCGATCTCCACCGACGTCCGGAGCGCGTCGGGCCGGTCGGGGAAGAGCCGGGCCATTTCCTCGGGCGACTTGACGTAGAACTCCGGCTTGTCGTACCGCAGCCGGTCCGTGTCGCTCACGAGGGCGCCGGTGCTGATCGCGAGCAGGACGTCGTGCGCCTTCGCGTCGTCGCGCCGCAGGTAGTGCGCGTCGTTGGTGGCGACGATCTTCAGGCCCAGCTGTTTCGCCGCGACGTCGGCGCCCTTCACGATGGAGGGTTCGAACTCCAGCCCGTGGTTCTGGATCTCGAGGTAGAAGTTCTCGGGGCCGAAGATCTCGCGATAGGAGTCCGCGGCGCGGATCGCCTTGTCCAGGTCGTCGCCCCGGCAGGCGTGGCCGAACTCGCTGTTCGGGCACCCGGAGAGCGCGATGAGCCCCTCGTGGTGGCGCGAAAGGAGCTCCTTGTCCATCCGGGGCTTGTAATAGAACCCCTCCTGGTAGGCGAGCGAGCTGAGCCGGCGGAGGTTCTCCCATCCCTTTTCGTTGCGCACGAGCAGCGTGAGGTGGTGGGCGGCTTCCTTGATGCCGCGCACGTCCTTGCGGTCGTGGCGCGACTTCGGCGCGACGTACGCCTCGATTCCGATGATGGGCTTGATTCCCGCCTCGATGGCCTGAGTGTAGAAGTCGACGGCGCCGAACAGGTTGCCGTGGTCGGTGAGCGCGATCGCCTTCATCCCCTGGTCGCGCACGGTGCGGACGAGCGAGTCGATGCGGCTGGCGCCGTCGAGCAGCGAGTAATCACTGTGGCAATGGAGGTGAACGAACTCGGTCATTTCGAACGGATTCTAGGGGCAGACGGCTTCAAGCTCCAAGCTTCAAGCTTCAAGCCTGAAAGATATAGTGCTTCGCATGGATGTCGTGCCGGACACGGCGATTTCCGACGTCGACGGGGAGCGCAATCGGATCATCGTCCGGGGGCGCGATCTCGCCGATCTCGCGGGGAAGGTCTCCTACGAGGAGATGTGCCACCTGGTCCTCGGCCAGGAGACTCCCAATCTCGCGGGAGGGCGACTGGCGGGCCAGCTCCATCTGCCGCCCACGGGCTCGATGATCGGCGCCATCGCGGATTCCGGGCTCGAGGGACCTGCGCTGATCGCGGGAGCGATGGCGGTGGCCGCGGCGCGCCTGTCCGTGCCGAAGTCACGGGCCGACTCCTCCTTCGGACACGCGGCCGATTTTCTTCGCATGGCGACGGGCTCCACCGATCCCGCCCGGGCCAAGGCGCTCGAGGTCTATCTCGTGACGATGGCCGAGAATGGCTTGAACACGTCCACTTATGCGGCGCGGATCGTGGCGTCCACCGGCGCGTCGGACATCTCCTGCGTCGTGGCGGCGCTCTGCGCCCTCGAGGGCCCCCTGCACGGCGGCGCGCCGGGGCCGGTGCTCGACATGCTGGAGCGCATCGGATCGCCCGATCGCGCGGAAGCGTGGGTCAAGGCCCGGCTCGCGTCGGGCGGCCGGATCCCGGGGATCGGCCACCGGGTCTTCAAGGGGCGCGATCCGCGGGCGGGGATCCTCGAGCGGGCCGCGGCGGCCCTGCCGGACGCGCGCCGGCTGGAGACGGCGCGGGCGGTCGAACGCGCCGTCGCCGCCCATGGGAAGCCGCTCTTCGCCAACGTCGAACTCTTCACGGCGGTCCTCCTGGACGCGGTCGGCCTTCCCCGGGCGCTCTTCACGCCGGCCTTCGCCGTCGCGCGCGTCGCGGGCTGGTGCGCGCACGTCGCGGAGCAGCGGGCGAACGGAAAACTGATCCAGCCGAACGCGCGCTACGTCGGACCTTCACCGTCCTGAGTTCAAGGTGCAAGGTGATCCGGAGTCCGGGGTCCGCCGCGCCGATCGGTTTTGGGGGTTCCGAGGGACGCCGCGGACGATATAGTGTCGCCCATGCTTGCCGACCTGAGCCTGCGCGATTTCGCGGCCGCCGTCGCGGCGAAGACCTCCACGCCCGGGGGCGGGAGCGTCGCGGCGTACGCGTCGACGCTCGGGGCGGCGCTCGGGGCGATGGCGGCGCGGTACAGCGAGGGGCCGGGGTGCGCGGAGTCCGCGGCGGCGCTCGACGCGCTCCGGGGGCGCTTCCTCATCCTCGTCGACCGCGACACCGAGGCCTACTCGAAGGTGTCGACGGCGTACGGGCTGCCCAAGAAGACGGACGAGGAGAAGCAGGCGCGCCGCGCCGCGATCCAGGCGGCGCTCGTCGACGCGGCGAACGTCCCGCTCGAGGGGATGCGGGCCGTGATCGAGGCGCTCAAGGCCCTGGAGCCGCTGGCGATGAGCTGCAACAAGAACCTGGCGTCGGACCTGGCGAGCGGGGCGCTCCTGCTGCGCGCGGGCCTGGAGGGGTGCGGCTGGAATGTCCGCATCAACGCGTCCGCCCTCGCCGACGCCGACCGCCGCGAAGACCTGGATTCCGAGGACGCCCGCCTTCGCGCGGAGTGCATGAGGTTGACGGAAGCCGTGCTGGCGTCGGCTCACCGCCTCGTCGCCCGTCCCGTGAACGGATAGCCCGGTCCCCGCCGTCCTGAATCTTATGAGCCGGATCCTCGTATTCGCGATCGCCGCGCTGGCCGCAGGCTGCGCGGGCAGCGCCCCGCCCGCGGAGCCGCCCCGGGGGCCCGAAGTGACCCCCGAGATGCTCAAGCCGCTCACGGACGCGTACCGCGAGTTCGTGGCCGCGCTGGTGCTGCTCGATTCGCCCGCCCCGAAGGACCGGGCGGACGCGCTGGTTACGCTCAAGAACAGCGCGTACGGTTATTTCCCGGACGACCGGGACCTGATCGCCAAGGCGGGCGCGGGGGACGAGGCGGCGCGCAAGGAGCTGGCGCGTCGCGGCGTGCTGCTCGATGCCATGTTCGCCTTCTGGGGGAAGACCGACCTCCCCAAGTGGAACGACGCGCGGAAGCGCATCTGCGCGCTGGGGCAGGACGCGCGGATCATCCTCGTCAACGTGCTGCTGCGGATGCTCCTGAACGGCCAGCTCCGGGAACAGTGGCCGCAGATCCGGTTCCAGCTCGTGGAGATCGGCGACGAGGCGTTCGAAACCGCCGTCGCGCTCTTCAAGGCGAAGGCGGCGAAGACCCCCGACACGGTCATCTTCCACAAGGACGACCTCGTGCAGGTGGCGCTCGTCGTCATCTCGTTCGGGGAGCGCGGCCGGCCGTTGATCGAGGAGCATGCGGCGTCGCCGCGCTTCAACGTGCGGCGGGCGGTGGCGGTCGCGCTGGGGGAGGCGCGCGCGGCGGAGCACTTCGCCCTCCTGGAGAAGCTCCTGCGCCGGGATCCGGACTGGATGGTGCGCGCGGACGCGGCCACGGCGATGGGGATGATCCGGGACCGGGCGAAGGCGGGGGCGACGCTCCTGGCCGCGATGAAGGCCGAGCGGGACCGGAACGTGCTGCGGTACATCGCGGACTCGCTCGGCACGCTGATCTACGTGGAGGCGGTGCCGACGCTCGTCCAGTCGCTGGAGGTCCCCGACTACGACTACGTCGAGCACGCGATGATGGCGCTCTTCCGGATCACCGGGCAGCGCCACATGACCGCCTTCGAGTGGCGGAAGTGGTTCGACCGGGACTACGCGAAGTGGAAAGCCGGATCGAAGTAAGTCCTTCTTCACCGTCGAGCGGCGCCCCCCGATGCGGCACGTGACCCGTCGCGACATGGCCGAGATCGACCGCCGGTCGATCGTCGACTTCGGCATCCCCGAGGCGGAGCTCATGGAGCGCGCCGGCGGAGCGGTGGCGGCGGAGGTCGGGAGGCTCTGGCCGGGGCGTCCGGTTGACGTGCTCTGCGGGCCCGGGCGCAACGGCGGGGACGGGCGCGTCGTGGCGCGCCTTCTGGGCGGCCGCGTGATCGTCCCCGGGGACGCGTGGGCGCCGGCGCCGCGCGCGGTGGTCGTGGACGCGCTGTTCGGGACCGGCCTCAACCGCGACGTGGCGGGGCCGGCGCGGGCGCTGATCGAGTCGGTCAACGCGCTGGATCGCGCCGAGCATCCGGTGATCGCGGTGGACATCCCGTCGGGGCTCGACGCGGACACGGGGCGGCCGCGGGGATCCGCGGTGCGGGCGGACGTCACGGTGACGATGGGGCTCCCGAAGGCCGGCTTCCAGTCGGCGGAGTCCCGTCCGTTCCTGGGCCGCCTGGTCGTCGCCGACATCGGCCATCCCCCCGAACTGCTCCGCGATTAGAACTCGCCGGATCCCGCGCCCGGGATTCCCCGTTCCACCTTCGACCTTGCCGATTTCAACTTTCGGCAGGCCGCCGTCATTTTCCGTTTGACAACCGCCCTTCCCCGGTATAAATTTCGTTCATCATTTTACAGATTTACGCATTAGTAAATTTGTAAATCAGCGGCGCGCGGGACCGGTGGCTCAGGGGCCGACTCATGACGCGGACCTTCGTGCGGAGAAGGCCGTTCGGATTCCGCACCACCCCCGACGACCTCCGGAAATGCATCGCCTTCCTCCTGGGCGCCGCGATCCTCGTGCGCAAGGGACTCCCGAACGACGTGCCCGGCTCGTGGGCGACGCGGCGGATCGCCGGACGATCGGCCGCCGCGTTCCGCCGCCGCTCTTGAGGGGCACCCCCACCCGACACGACATCCGCCGCCTCGCGGCCCGGCCCTGGAGAGAGGGGGAAGGGGCCGGGCCCGAGGCGGAAGGATTCCGCCGAAACAACCGATAACACTCAGGTATGCGCGCCGAAGAACTCGCCCGGGCCCAGTCTCACATCTTCCGGATCCTGGGGAACCCGCTCGCCTACCGCATCGTCCTCGCCCTCGGCCGCGGGCGCCTGCGGCCCATCGAGCTCTCCCAGGAACTGGGCGCCTCCGCGCCCGCCATCGTCAACCAGCTCCGCGTCCTCAAGATCGCCGGCATGGTCCGCTACGCCTCCACCGCCGAGCGCCGCAAGGGGCGCAAGGTCTTCTACTGGCTCTCCGACCCCGGAGTCCTCGACGCCTGCCGCCGACTCGCCGGCACGATGGGCAAGTTGTGGAGAGCGGCCGGTCACGCCTAGTAAGAAGTCCCGGGTTCAAAGTCCAAGGTGATCCTG
>DASRJF010000097.1:0-11761 GCA_035649615.1 Planctomycetota bacterium
TACCTCGAGCTGCTTCCGTCCCGGGAAGAGAAGCTCCCCGCGTCGACCCTCAGGACTGTCGCCTTCAAGGGGGGCGATTCCAAGGTCGTCCTGGAAAAGACCCAGATCCTCGGCTACGCGTGGTCTCCGACGGGAGATCGCTTGGCGTGCAGCCTCGTCAACGAGCTCCGGATTCTCGAGATGCCGTCCGGAAAAGCCGTCCGGAGCTTCACGTTGAATGAGATCAGCAAGCAACTGCACGCCCACGCGGCGTTTGGAATGCTCTGGAGGCCCGACGGGAAGGCGATCGCGTGCACGATCACGTTCCTGGGCGGGCGGATGCTGGGGACGAAGGTGTTCGGGGACGACCTGATTTTCATCCTGCCCTTCGAAGGCAAGCCGGTCATCCTCATGCCGGGCGGACCGGCCGGTCCCGTGCGCTGGACTAGGTGATCTCCGGCGCCTCCGGAGGCGGAGTCTCGTTCGATTCCGCCACCGCGACCGGGGTCTCGTCGGCCTCGAGCGCCGCTTCCGCCGCGGCGCGCACGGCCGCCAGCTCTGCGGCCTTGCGATTCGACGCCTCGGCGCGGCTCTTCTTCAGCTCCTCGCGGCGCTTCATCAGCGCGTCGAGCCCTTCCACGCCGTTGAGATCGACGCTGACCTTCCGCGAGACGCCCGGCGTTTCCATCGTCACGCCGTAGAGGACGTCGCCCGACGCCATCGTCCGCTTGTTGTGCGTGACGACGATGAACTGCGTTTCCGTCACGAATTCGTTGATGAGCCCCGCGTACTTGTCCACGTTGGACTCGTCGAGCGCGGCGTCGGCCTCGTCGAGGATGCAGAACGGGCTCGGGTTCGCCTTGAAGAGCGCCATCACGAGCGAGAACGCCGTGAGCGACTTCTGGCCGCCCGACAGCGACGAGATCGGCATCAGCTCCCGCTGCGGAATCCGGACCATGACCTCGAGCCCCTGGTCGAAGGGGTCGACCCCCTCCTCCTCCTGGAGCAGGATGTCCGCCTTGCCGCCGCCGAAGACCTTCCGGAAGATCGTTCCGAACTGCTCGCGGACGAACTCGAGCGTGCGCTCGAACAGCTCCTTGCTCTCCCGGTTGATCCGGCGGATGAGCTCTTCGAGCTGCCGCTTCGCATTCTCGATGTCCCCCTGCTGGCCGAGGAGGTCCTTCTCCCGCGCCTCGAGCTCGTCGATCTGGTCCAGCGCCGCCGTGTTGACCACGCCGAACGACGCGATCTTCGCGCGCAGGTCGTCCGCCTCGCGGGCGAGGGCTTCCCAATCGACGGGCCCTTCTTCCACGGGCGAATCGTCCGGGGCCAGCTCGACCTGGAATTCGTCGCGGCTCCGCGCCGCGAGATTGTCGAGCATCGTGGATCTCTGCGCCTCGCGGACGCGCAGGCCCTGCAGTTCCGTCGCGGCCTCGGCGCCGGACCGCTCGACCCCGGCGACCTTCTCGCGCACGGCGCCTACGCGCGACAGGGCGTCCTGGCGGGCCGCCAGCGCCTCCTCGACGGCCCCGCGCTTGCCCTCGATCTCGCGCTCCGCCCCCGCCTTCTCCGCCGCCTGCCGCTCGAGGTCCTGCGTCGCGGCCTCGAGGCGCGCCGCGATCTGGCCCAGGGCCTCGTCGGCCCGGTGGATCGCCGCGCGGTGCTGGTCCCGCTGGCCGCGCATCAGTTCGAGCCGCGACTCCACCGACTGCTGCTTCTCTTCCGATTTCGCGCGGGCGACCTGGACGGCCGTCAGCGCCTCCTGCAGGCGCGCGCGGGCCTCCTCGGTCGCCTTCAGCGTCTCGGCCAGGGTCCGGATCTCGTTCTCGATGCGGTCCTTCAGCGCGGCGATTTCCGCCGTGAGGTACTCGAGCCGCGCGCTCCGGTCGGCCAGCCCGGTCCTCCGGACCTCCGCCGCCTTCGCCTCCGCCTCCTGGTGGCCGCGCTCCGCCTCCAGCGACGCGACGCGCGCGTCGATCTGTTCGGCCTGCGACGTCAGCTCGCCCAGTTCCATGCTCCGGTCGTAGACCGCGTGCCGCCGTTCCGCGAGCTCCTTCTCGAGGGCCGCGAGATGGGACATCTCGGTCTTGCGGTCCGTGTCGGTCGATTCGATGAGCGCGAGGAACCGGTCGATCTCCAGCTCGAGGGATTTGAGCTCGGCCTTGCGGGAGAGGAGTCCCCCGGCCCGCCGACCCGCCGTGGTCAGGCCCCGCGCGTCGAGCACCTCGCCGGCCCGCGTGACGAACAGGCGCGGCCGCGCCGCCAGCGTCCGGAGCGCTTCGCCTTCCTCGGCATTCTCGACGAGAAACGCGTCGCCGATGAGCGATTCGACGACCGGGCGGAACCGGTCCTCGGTCCGCGCGCGGGCGCACAGCCGGTCGACGAGCGTGGGCCGTCCCTCGACGTCCGGGGCGCACCGGTCGAGGGAAAGGACGGCCGTGCGGGGAAGGTCGTTCGTCGCCAGGAAACGGAGCGCCGCGTCCGCCTGGTCGCCGGTCTCGAAGAGCAGGGCCTCCGCGTCCGCGCCCAGCACGGCCTCGATCGCCGCGACATCGTCCGGGGCGGCGTCGATCAGGTCCGCGATCGTGCCGAAGAGCCCCGGGAGTTTCTCGCGCAGGATCCGACGCGCGCCCTCGCCGAGTCCTTCGAGCCCGACCTCGAGCTCCCGCAGGGTCTCGCGCCGCGATTCGCCCCGCTCCTTGCAGGCGCGCAGGCGCAGCAGGTCGGCGTCGAAACGGGCGATCCGCTCCTTGGCCTGCCGCTGCTCGGCTTCGTTCTCGCCCATCTTCCGCTTGAGGTCCGTGACGATCGACGTGAGCAGGGTGCGCTGGTCGGCGCACTTCGCCTTCCGAACCTGGATCTCGTCCCACTCGGCCGCGAGACGCACGACCGCCTCCGCCGCCTTGGCGGCGAGGGCCTCGTTGGCCTCGATCTCGGACCGCACCTGCGCCAGCTCGTTGCGGTACCGGGCCTCGCGCTGGGCGCGCTCGACGGCCTCGGCCTTCCGCGCCTCGAGCGACTCGGTCGCCTCGCGACAGTCCCGCGCCGCGTCGTCGAGCGCCCCCTGGGTGTCCTGCGTGCGGGTTTCGAGGCCCGCCCGCTCCGCGGCGACTTCGTCGCGCTCCCGCTCGGCTTCGACGATCCGCGATTCCTTGTCGGCCAGCATGGCCTGGGCCCCGGCGCGGTCCCGCTGCGACCGCTCCCGGCCTTCCTCGAGGTCGTCCATCCGTTGCCGCGCGGCCGCGAGGGCCTGCTCGAAGTAGTCGGCGCGCGAGGTGGCGGCGCTCAGGTCGCTGGTCAGGGCGGCGTGGCGGTCGGCGAGCGACGACTGCTCGGCCTCGATCCGCTCGAGGTCGCCGCGCAGCGTGGCCAGTTCGGTTTCCCGCGCCGTCTTCACCGCCTCGAGTTCCGCGAGGCGGGCGGCGATCTCGCGGCCCTTCTCGCGCAGGTCGAACGCCTCGTGGCGAAGGAGGCGGATTCTCCGGTCGCGATGTCCGGCCTGGAGCTCGCGGTACCGGGCGGCGCGCCCGGCCTGGCTGCGCACGGAACGCAGCTCGCGCTGCACCTCGCGGACGATGTCGTTCAGCCGGAGGAGGTCCTGGGTGACCTTCTCCAGGCGGGTCTCGGTCTCCTTCTTGCGCGCGCGGTAGCGCGAGATGCCCGCGGCCTCGTCGAAGACGAGGCGGCGCTGGCGCGGGTCGCTCGTCACGAGCCGGTCGATCTTGCCCTGCTCGATGATCGAGTAGTTGTCGGCGCCGATGCCCGTGCCGTAGAGCAGGTCGCGGATGTCCTTCAGGCGGCAGGCGGAGCCGTTGATGAAATATTCGCCTTCTCCCGACGCGTGGAGCCGGCGGGTGATGGTGACTTCCTCGAACTCGATCGGGAGGGCGCGGTCGGCGTTCTCGAGCGTGAGCGAGACCTCCGCCATCCCCGCGGGCCCGACACCGTCGGCGCCCTTGAAGATGACGTCGAGCATCTCCTCGCCGCGGACCGACTTGTAGGAGAGCGTGCCGAGCACCCACTTGACGGCGTCGACGACGTTGGACTTGCCGCACCCGTTCGGTCCGACGATGCAGGTCACCCCCGGCTCGAAGACGATTTCCGTCTTCTCGGCGAAGGATTTGAAGCCGCACATTTCGAGCTTCTTGAGCTGCATCGTTCTGTTTCCTGGTGAGTTATCAGGCTTCGGACTTCAGACTTCAGAAGGCCGAAGGCATTTGGCTACGCGAGCAACATGCCCGCGAGCGAGCGGAGCGCCCGCAATAGACGGTGGTAGACCCCTCGCACTCGACACCCCCTCTCGGAAAACGTCACAGGATGTATCGGCAGATTGGGGGTGGGCATTGAGGGGTTAGTCGGCATCAGGCATCAGGGAGTGGGCATCAGGGAGTAGGCATCAGGGAGCAGGCATCAGGGTGCGGGCATCAGGGAGAGGAGGAAGACGGCGGCAGGGAGGAGAGGCATGAGATGGCAGACTCCCCCGCTTCGGTCTTCCCCGGATGCCGGCTGCCGGATGCTGGATGCCCTCCTACTGGAACAACCTGCGGGCTTCGACCAACGACTTCCAGATCGAAGTGTAGTGGGCGTAGCGCGAGGCGGCGATGGCGCCGGACGCGAGCGCGGACTGGACCGCGCACTGGGGTTCCTTCAGGTGGGAGCAGTTCCGGTACTTGCACTTCCCCGCGAGTCCGGCGAACTCCACGAAACAGGCCGCCAGGGTCTCGGGCGTGATTTCCCACAGCGCGAAAATCTCGAGGCCGGGGGTGTCGGTCACGTACGTCCCGGGCGCGAGTTCCACGAGCTCCGCCCACGTCGTCGTGTGGCGCCCCCCTCCGGTCCGTTCGCTGACGGCGCCGGTCTTCACGGCGGCCGCAGGATGGAGGGCGTTCAGGAGGCTCGATTTTCCCACGCCGGACGGGCCGATGAAGACCGTCGTCTTCCCGTCCAGGAACGCCCGCAACTTGTCCAGCCCCTCGCCCTTGATGGCTGAAGTCTGGAAAACCGGGATTCCAATCGGCGGATAGACCTCCATCCCGGAAACCGCGCCGAGGTCGGTCTTGTTGACGCACAGCGCCGCCGGAATCTCCGCCGCGGACGCCATCACCGTGCACCGGTCGACGGTGAGACCGTCGAAATCCGGATTTCGGGCGGATTCGACGATGAGGATTGCGTCGACGTTGGCGACGATGACCTGTTCCTTGCGGGAATTCGCGGCGGACGGGCGGGAGAGCTTGGACCGGCGCGGGAGCACCTTCTCGATGATTCCCTCGGTCTCCTCCTTCGGGGTCACCTCGACCTCGTCCCCCACCGCAACGAGCCGGACGACGGCCTGGCGCTCTTTTTTCAGCCGGCCGCGGAACTCGCAGGTGAGGCGCCCCGACGGCGTCGTCACGTCGAACGTCTTCCCGCCGATCCGGACGACGCGACCGATCACGGCACGGAGACCTGCGCGCACATCGTCTCGAGGGCCGCGCGGCGGATCGCGGCGAAGAGGTCCGCGGGCGCGAGCCGGGACCGGACGGCGGCGGGCACGCGCGCCGCGCCCTGCGTCATGAGCGTGTGGAAGCGGGCCTCGGAGGAGATCGCCGCGTCCAGCGACAGCGACCCGAAGTCGCGAAGGTGGACGCCGTCGGTGTACGGCGTCGCGGGATCGAGCGACCGGGCCCGCGGGAACATCTGGCGGTCGATGCGGAAGAAGCGCTCGGCCGCCTCGGATCCCGAGACCTCGTGGAGCGCCATCCGCAGGCCGTTTTTCTCGGACTCCTCCCGGACCTTGAAGTAGAGGAACGACAGGATGCGGATGCCGAGCCTCAACGCGCTCTCGTCCGACGCCATGTCTCCGCCGCCCAGGAGCCGGACCGCTTCGTCGAGGCCCGACAGGCCGATCGCGTACTCGGCGTTGTCTCCCCGCGTCTTCTTCATCAGCGTGCGCTTCACGAGGTGGGCGCGCGCGGCGGCGTCGAGGGCCGTCTCCAGCTCGGCGTAGAAGTCGGAGCCCGACTCGCCCCGGTAGCAGGCCTGGGGCAGGTTGAGGGTGATCGCCTGGGCGATGGCGAACGGCTCGCCGTCCGCCTCCGACGGGCCGCGCACCGCGAACCGCGAGACGCGGCGCGCCGCCCCGCCCGTCCGGTCGAACACGAAGAGAGCGCGGCCGCGCTCGACCGCGGCCCGGCACGCCTCGCGCAGGAGCAGGACCCCCTCCTCGTCGGAGAAGAGCTCGGGCGCGACGTGGTAGATGAACGTGCCGGCGAGCTCGACGCCCGCGCGGATCATCTCGAGCGCGAAGCGGTCGCCGGCGCGGCCCAACTCGAGCCCGACGTGCACCGGCGGCTTCGCGGTCCGCGCGAGCTGGATCGCCAGGTGAACCGCCTCCTCGGCCGCCTCTTCGTTCGCGAGCAGGGGCGCGTAGGCGCGGTTGACGCGGACCAGCTCCACGCCGCCCGACGCCAGGCGCGACACCGCCGACAGCTTGGCGTCGAGGTGCGAAGCGAGCGACCGCGCCCCCGGGGGCGGCTCCGCGAGCTTCGGGTGGCCCCCCACCCGCGCCCCGTCGCGCCGCACCTCGTCCGCGTCCACGGTCAGCCAGTGGAACTTCAGGGGGTATTCGAGCTCGTGGATGTGGATCCGGCCCTCGACGTGCGCGTCCGCGACCGCCCGCGGGTGCAGCTCCTGGAGGGCGTACTGCTTCATCGTCGTCTCGCCGATGACGCGGCAGATCGCGTCGGGATCGACGGCGCGCGGCGTCTCCGCGCCGGGGCGGACGAGCCGGTCGAGGTCGTACTTGGGCAGGCCGACGACGAGCTGGCGGCGCATCTTCGACGCGTGGCCGCGGGCGAGCAGCTCCTGGTTCACGAGCTCGCGGATCAGCGACGACGAGACGCGCCGGTGCCCTTCCCGGAAGATCCGCTGCTCGACGGCGGCGGCGATCTCCCCGGCCGTCAGCGCGTCGAGGCCGGCCTCCTTGACGAGCGCGGCGCTGATCCGGTCGCGGCCCCACGCGCTGACCTCGTCGCGCGTCGCCGCCTCGACGAGGACCGGCTCCGACGGGAAGAGCTCGCCGGGGGGCGACGCGGGTTCCGCCGAGGCGCGGCCCTGCGTCTCGCGGAACAGGAGGTAGGCGCGGGCGACCTCGCCGTGGCCGGTTTCGAACAGGATCTTCTCCACCATCCGCTGGATCTCCTCGCTCGAGGGGATCTCGCGGTCGTGGTAGCGCTCGAGGTAGGTCGTGACGACGCCCGCGAGGTCGTCGGCGAGGTACCGGTCCTCCTGGCCGGCGGCGCGCGCGGCCCGGTGGATCGCCTCGGCCAGCTTCGCCTCGTCGTAGTCGACGATGCGGCCGTCGCGCTTGCGGACCTTGTCGATTTTTCGGGTGCTCATGGGTTCGATTGTGGATGGTGGATTGTGGATTGTGGATTCATGACCGGCTCACGGGAGCATG
The DNA here is from genome assembly GCA_035649615.1 of Planctomycetota bacterium. Lineage (GTDB taxonomy): Bacteria > Planctomycetota > MHYJ01 > MHYJ01 > JACPRB01 > DASRJF01. Next base: position 7,418 of record DASRJF010000097.1, read on the forward strand.
GGCTTCAACTCGCGCATGAACTCCGCGACGTCCTTGAACTCCCGGTACACCGACGCGAACCGCACGTAGGCGACGTGGTCGAGCGACTTCAGCTCCCGCATGACGAGGTCGCCGATCGACTTGGAGCGGACCTCGCGCTCGTAGCGGCCCAGGAGGTCGCCCTCGATGCGGGCCACGATGTCGTCGATCCGCTCGACCGGCACGGGGCGCTTCTTGCACGCCATGCGGAGGCCGGCCCGGATCTTTTCCCGGTCGAACGGCTCGCGGCGCCCGTCCTTCTTGATCACGTAGAGGCTGCGCTCCTCGAGCTGCTCCTTCGTGGTGAAGCGCCGCTTGCAGGCGAGGCACTCCCGCCGCCGGCGGACGATGCGGCCGTCGCCGGAAGCGCGGGAGTCGATCACCCGGTCGTTATCCTTCTTGCAGAAGGGGCATTTCATGTGGGGAGCGACAGTGTAACGGGGGAGGAATTTGGAATCTAGAAGATGGAATGGGGAATCGAAAAAGAGGGCTACTTGCCGAGGCAGAACCGCGAGAAAATCCGGTCCAAAAGTTCCTCGTCCACGCGCTTTCCGGTGATCCCGCCGATCGCGTCGAGGGCTTCCCGCGCGTCGAGCGCCGCGAATTCCGGGCTCCGGCCCGCCTTGAAGGCCTCCGCCGCCCGGTCGAGCGCCCGCCGCGCCTGCCGCAGGAGCGCGAGCTGGCGTCGCGACAGGGTGAACCGCGATCCGGGCCCTTCCGATCCCGACCAGTCGCGCAACCTCGCGCGAAGGTCATCGAGCCCGGCGCCCGTGACGCCGGATACCGGCAAGGCGACCACCGTGGCCGGTCCGAGATCCGCCTTCGTCACGACGGTGATCCGGGGACGGCCGGCGTCCAGGGCCGGCAGGCGCGGATCCGCGCCGTCGATGACGACGATCCACAGGTCGGCGTGGCGCATCGCCTCTTCCGCGCGCCGCGCCGCCTCGCGGTCCAGGACTCCGCATTCGCCGCCCAGCCCCGGCGCGTCGAAGAGACGCAATCCCTCGACGCGGCCCTCGAGCAGGTCGCGCGTCGTCCCGGGAACGCCGCCCGTCAGCGCCCGCCCTCCGGTCAGCGCGTTGAAGAGCGTCGACTTCCCCGCGTTCGGACGGCCGACGAGGAACGCCGCCGGCGCGTCGGAGGCGACCTCGGTGGATCCGGAATCCGCCAGCAGCGCGGAGAGGTCGTGACGAATCCCGCCGGCGCGCTTCACGGCGTCGGCCGCGGGCAGGAGATCGATGTCCTGGTCGACGAAATCGATCGAGGCTTCCACGTCGGCCGCCAGCGAGGTCAGGCGGTCCTCGATCGCCGCCACCTTCCGGGAGAACGCGCCCTGCAGGAGGGCCGACGCGGCGGCCAGCTCGGAATCGGCGCTCGCGCGGATGACGGCGAGGACGGCCTCGGCCTGGGCGAGGTCGATCCGGCCGGAGCGGAAGGCACGGCGCGTGAATTCGCCGGGCTCGGCGGGCCGCGCGCCGGCATCGAGGAGCGCGTCCAGGGCCGCGCGCGCGAGCGGAGGCGATCCCGGGAGATGGATCTCGACGACGTCTTCACGGGTGTAGCTGCGCGGCGCGGGCATGAACCACACGGAGCACGGAAAGGAGGACCCGGCGACGCGGCCTTGGGTGTGTCGGACTCCCCGTCTCCGCGGCACGGGAGCAATCCGCCGAAGGAGGCTTGCCGAGCGTGGCCCGCTCAGCCTGATGACCGCGCGCTCTCCGCCCCCCGCAGGCGACGACAGGGCGACGATTGTCGACTCAGGGTTCTCCATCCCTGATGCCTGATGCCGGATGCTTGATGCCCTCTTCAATCGTCACTTCGCGAATGCCTTCAGCCGCTCTTTCGCCGCGTCGTCGAGGGTCTCGAAACGCACCGCGAGCCCGAACTCGTTCTCGTTGTCCCAGAACCGCACGACCTTGCAGCGGGCCCGGAACGGCTTCGCCTTCGGCGAGCTGATCTCCACGTCGAGCTTGAACTTGTCCATCGGGAACGAGCGCTTCTTCGTCCGGAAGTTCCGGAGGAGCATGCCGGTGTTCGAGACCTCCTCGACGTCCACGCCGCCCTCGTCGTAGACGGTGTTCGTGCCGACGATGATCTGCACGCGCGCCTCGAACCCCGCCTTGCGGCGGATCGCGTCGCGGCGGTTCGAGGTCACGAGCGCGGGATGCAGGTAGCCCAGCTCCCGCGCGATCTTGAAGACCCGGTCGACGGTCTCCGGCGCGAACGAGTCGCGGGTGTCCTTGTTGAGGATCCGCGAGACCGACCCCTGGTCGATCTTGCAGGCGTTCGCGATGTCTTCCTGCGTGATCTTGCCCCGGCGCGCGCTTCCATCCGTACCCATGCCAGATCCTCCGATTACGGCTTGCCGGGAGGGCCCGTCGGGGCCTTCGCCGGCAGCAGGTACTTCTTGATGACCTTCTGCTCGATCATCGCGAGCAGCGAATTGACGAAGAGGTAGAGGCTCAACCCGCTCGCCAGCGAATAGCAGAGCAGGCCGAAGACCACGGGCATGAACATCATCATCCTCTGCTGGGCCGCCATCTTCGGATCCTGCGGCTTCGGGGCGTAGTACGACTGCAGGAACCAGGTGATCGTCATCACGATGGGGAGCACGTTGAATTCCGCGAGCGTCGTGAAGAGCAGGGGGATCGGCGTCTTGAACACGTGCCAGCGGTCCGGCTGGGAGAGGTTGTCGATCCAGCCGATGAACGGCTGCTGGCGGAACTCGAGCGAGATGTCGAGGACGCTGTACAGCCCGATGAAGACGGGCAGCTGCAGGAGGATCGGGAAGCAGCCGGAGAGCGGGTTCACCCCGTGCTCCTTGAAGAGCTTCATGGTCTCCTGCTGGTTCTTCGCGGCGTCGTCCGCGTACCGCTCGCGGAGCAGGTTCAGCTTCGGTTGGAGCTCGGCCATCCGGGCCATCGAGACCTGGCTCTTCCGCGTGAGGGGGAACATGAGGAGGCGGATGACGAGCGTCGTCAGGATGATCGCCCACCCGAAATTGCCCACCAGGCTGTGCATCCCCCGGACCAGCAGGAGGATGAGGCGGCCGATGGGATTGAAGAGGCCCCAGCAGCCGTAGCTGAGGAGGTAGTCCTCCGCGCCCTTGATCGGGGCGAGCTCCTTCGCCCGGATCGGGGCCAGGAAGAGCGAGAATTCGGCCACGCTCGACGCCTTTTCGATCGAAGCATCGCGCAGGACGGCTTCGACGGCGAGCCCCTTGAGCGGCGGGTTGTTGGCGTCGCCGGGTTGCATCGTGGCGTGGAAGTCGACCCTGCGGACCCACTTCAGGTCTTCCTTCGACACGAGGATCGCCGCGGCGTAGCGGTTGCGGAGGCCGGTCCACTCGATGTTCCGCGTCGCCTTCTCCGCGGCCGGCACCTCGAACGAGTGCACGCGGGGAGGATTCAGGTCCCCCTCCCACCGCGGGCGCGGCGTGGGCGCGTCGTAGGAGACCTGCTGGGTGGCGTGCGCGCCCGTGATCTCGGTCGTGACGAAACCGTGGCCGTAGTAGTCGTACCGGTAGGAGCTGTCGTGCGCCAGGCCGGTCAGGGCCAGCAGGCGGAGCCGGAGGGTTTCGGGCTTCGGGAGGCCCTCCTTGGCATGGGGGCGCATCGTCAGGGTCATTTCGACTTCGCCCCGGTCCGGTTGGAGCGTGAACTTCTTCAGGATGTCGACGCCGTTCCGCAGTTTGAACTGGTAGGTGAGGGAGCGGTCCTTGACCGGGTCGTTCGCTTCCGGGGCCAGGACGGTCCACCCCGTCCGCGCCGTATCGTCTTTCGATCCCTCCACTGCCACCGCCATGTGCGGCTCGAGCCGGTCGAACCGCTGCAGGAGGTGCATCTCCTTCTGGCCTTCGACGTACACGAACGCCTCGCGGATGCCGGCGCCCTTGTTCGTGAATTTCAGGAGGACGTTCTTGTTCCTGAGCTCGGAAAGGACCTCGCTCGCGTCGTCCTGGACCGTCGGCACGTCCTGGGGGGCCGGGGCGGATTCCTTCTTCGGCGTCGAGGGATCCGGGGGCGCGGGCGCGGCGGGACCCGGGTCCTGGGGCTTCGGCGGCGGGCCCTGGATGGCCCGCATGAGGTAGGCCCATCCCACGAACACCAGGACGCAGAGGACCACGAGGAGGACGACGCGCTTTTCCAACCTCTACTTCCTTTCGTGCCGGAACGTCTCTCCGCACGAAGGGCAGCGCAGCTCGTCTCCCTGCCAGTCGCGCATCTTGCGGCATTGGGGGCAGGGCCGCGAGGCTTCCTCGATGAGCATCACGGGGATCTCTTCCTTGATCGGGAAGATGAGTCCGCACTTGGGGTTCTCGCAGGC
>DASRJF010000098.1:0-2398 GCA_035649615.1 Planctomycetota bacterium
ATCGAACGCGTCTCGGTCGTCCACCCGCTGACCGGCGCGCCCATCAGCGACATCCCCGAGATCGCGATTTATCCCGCGAAGCACTTCGTGATGCCCGAGGAGAAGATCGAGTCGGCCCTCAAGGGAATCGAAGACGAGCTCGTCGACCGGCTGAAGGTATTCCGCGACCAAGGGAAGCTCCTCGAGGCCCAGCGGCTCGAGGCTCGCACCCGGTACGACCTCGAGCTGCTTCGCGAGGTCGGGTACTGCAAGGGGATCGAGAACTACTCGCGCCACTTGAGCGGCCGGAAGGCGGGTCAGCGTCCGGCGGTGCTCCTGGACTACTTCCCCAAGGACTTCCTGTGCCTGGTCGACGAGTCGCACGCGACGCTGCCGCAGATCCATGGGATGTACAACGGCGACCAGGCGCGGAAGCGGACGCTCGTCGAATACGGGTTCCGGCTCCCGAGCGCGCTCGACAACCGTCCCATGACGTACGACGAGTGGCTCGAGACGGTGCCCCAGCTGGTTTTCGTCAGCGCGACGCCGGGGGAATACGAGCTCGTCCAATCCGGCGGGGAGGTCGTCGAACAGGTCATCCGGCCCACGGGCCTGATCGATCCCCCGATCCGGGTCGAATCCGCCCGCGGACAGGTGAAGCACCTGCTGGGCGAAATCAAGAAGCGCGCCGCCGCGAACGAACGCGTTCTCGTGACGACGCTGACGAAGCGTCTCGCCGAGGACCTGTCGCAGTACCTCGATGAGGAAGGGGTGAAGTGCCGGTATCTCCATTCCGAGGTCGAGACGATCGAGCGCGTCGAGGTGCTCCGCCAGCTCCGCGAAGGCGTGTACGACGTCCTGGTCGGCGTCAACCTGCTGCGCGAGGGTCTCGATCTTCCCGAGGTGTCGCTCGTGGCGATCCTGGACGCCGACAAGGAGGGGTTCCTGCGGAGCACGACCTCGATCATCCAGACGGTGGGGCGGACGGCGCGCAACGTCAACGGCCAGGTGATCCTGTACGCCGACACGATCACGGCCTCGATGAAGAAGGCCATCGATGAGACGGAGCGGCGGCGGGTGATCCAGCTGAAGTACAACGCGGACCACGGGATCACGCCGAAGTCGATCGTGAAGGAGATCCGGAAAGGGATCGAGGAGATCATCCGGGCGCGGAACGTCGCGGCCGAGGCGGTTCACATGTCGGAATCGGAATATACGAAGACCGAGGTGATCGCCGAGCTGGAGCGCCAGATGCAGTCGGCGGCGGAGAAGCTGGAGTTCGAAGCCGCCGCCGAGTTGCGCGACGAGATCCGCAAGCTGTCGGGCCAGCCGCCGGCGGCGCCGCCGCAGGGCCGGAAGGGCCGCCGCCACTCCAAGCAGGGCGCGCCGGAACGGCCGCGGATCAGCTACAAAGCGTAACCCCTGAACTACCCAGGGTTCCTGGCGTTTATGATATGAAGCCCCTATGACGAAGGTCGCGGTCATCGCTCTGCTCGCCGCGGTGAATGCGGTCGCCGACGTCACTCCGAACGCTCCGCGCCTGGAATTGACCCGGGGCAGCGCCGAACTCCAAGGCGGGGTCTACACCTTCCAGTTGATTCACGTGAGAACGGACAAAGAGGGCACCGTGCGGGCTTCATTCCTGCTCACCAAGAATGACCTTGACCATGGTGTCTTGTCCACGGAGCAGGGGTTGAAGGTCGGAGAGTCCCTGGGCGTGACCTCGAGGCTCTCTCCGAATGACCTGCGCCGGTTTTCCGACAAGTTACGCACGCTCCTGGCCGACGAAAACCCGCCCGCGTTCGATCCCCAAACCAAGATCGTCCTGATGCGGCAATACCCGGATTGGCCAATCCGGAGGTGCCATCTCGAGGAATTCCCTGGGGGCAACGTCTGCATGGGGTTTTCCGAATGGCGGTCGAAGGTTCCGGTGTACGAGGTCATCCTCGAAGAGAAGAGCGGAAGGCGGATCACGCTGCGGGCGCCGGGTCCACACGCCAAGATGCCCCCGGACAAGCATTGTTCGGTTCATGGCGGCAAGATTCCCGCCCGGCGAGCTACCGAGGCCGAGAAGAACATCGTGAATGCGGGGTACTACCTCTCGGAAGCGGATGAATACTGGAAGTCGAGAAACCCCAAGGTGCGGAAACTTGCCCAGGAAGCCTATCGGAGGCTCTTGAAGGAATTCCCCACGGAAGCCGTCGTCATGAGGAACCTCGAACGCATCAAGGAGCGGGCCGAGGCGGAGATCGAGGACTGAGCCCGGCCCTCACTTGAACTCGGCGACGAACTCCCCCGTCGGCTTGAGAACCTGGATCCGGTGATTGCCGCCGTCGGCGACGAGCAGGCGCCCCTTCGGATCGAACGCCAGGTCTTCCGGATCGTCAAACTCGCCCGGCCCCTTTCCGTGACGCCCGAT
>DASRJF010000099.1:0-2881 GCA_035649615.1 Planctomycetota bacterium
GCCGATCAGCTGGGCGACGTACTTCATTCCCTCGTCGCTGATCCAGCCGAACTCACGCTCGAGGAGCCGCAACGCCGGGAGAAGCGCCGCTTCGCGTTTGGGGTAACGCGAGCAGATGCCCTCCAACTCGCTTAGGACCGCTTTGCTGAATTCCATGTTCTCTAGGAACGAGTGGCGATTAGCGATGCGCGATTCCCGCCCGTCCCCTGCCGTGCCTCGCACAATGCATGTTGGTCCCGTCCACGGAGTCTTCAAATCGCCAATCGCAGATCGCGAATTGTCCGTTCTATCGATCCAATTCTCCGGCAATGATATTCAAGCTGGACAGCACGGCCACCATGTCGCTCAACAACTTCCCCTCGCACATCCTGGGAAATGCCTGGTAGTTGTAGAGACTCGGCGGGCGCACCCGCATCCGCCACGGCTTCTGCGTGCCGTCGCTCACGAGGTACCACCCGAGCTCCCCGTTCGGCGCCTCCGTCGAGGAGTAGATCTCCCCCTTGGGGGGGCAGACGCCGTGGCCGAACATGTAGTTCTTGAAGTGGTAGATCAGGCCTTCCATCCCGCCCTGCGGCTTGTTGAAGGCATCCTTCGGCGGCAGCGCGACCCGCGGATCGTCCACGTTCACCGGGCCCGACGGCATCTTCTTCAGCGCCTGGTCGATGATCCTCAGCGCCTGCCGCATCTCCCCCACCCGCACGTGGTACCGGGAGTAGACGTCCCCCTCGTCCGCGGTGATGACGTCGAACTCGTACTGCTCGTACCCGAGGTAGGGCCGGTCCTTGCGGACGTCCCGGCGCACGCCGCACGACCTCAGGAGCGGCCCCGAGAGGCCGTAGCTGATGGCGTCCGCCCTCGAGATCGCCCCCACGCCCTTCGTGCGGTCGAGGAAGATCCGGTTCTCGTTGAGGACCGACTCGATCTCGTCGATCGTCTTCGCGCACTTGCCCATGAACCCGCGGCACAGCTCCTCGAAGTCGGGCGGCACGTCGCGGAAGAGGCCGCCGACGCGGGTGTAGCTCGTGGTCAGGCGCGCGCCCGTCACCGCCTCGAAAATGTCGTAGAGCTTCTCGCGCTCGATGAACGTCCAGAGCATGACGCTGAAGGCGCCCAGGTCCATCGCCTGCAGGCCGACGGAGAGGACGTGGTCGGCGATGCGCGAGAGCTCGGACAGCACGACGCGGATCGCCGCGCACCGCGGCGTCACCTTGAGCCCCATCATCTCCTCGACCGCGAGAGCGAACCCGACGTTGTTCGAGAGCGGCGAGAGGTAGTTCATCCGGTCCGTGATCGTCACGATCTGGTTGTACGTGCGGTACTCGGCCAGCTTCTCGAAGCCGCTGTGGAGGTAGCCGATCTCCGGAGTCATCTTCGTGACCGTCTCGCCGTCGAGCTCGATGAGGGTGCGCAGCGTGCCGTGGGTCGCGGGGTGCTGGGGCCCGAAGTTGATGATCATCCGCCGGGAGCCGAGGTCGCCCTCGAGCTCCCGCTCGATCTCCATCGTGGGCCGGTTGGGGGGCAGCTCCATCTCAGGCACCGGTTTCCCGGTTGTACTTGGGGAAGTTATCGCGCTCCCCGGCGCCGGTGAGGGGATAGTCCTTGCGCAGGGGGTGACCCGTGTAGTACTCGGGCAGCACGAGCCGCTTCAGGTCGGGATGTCCCTCGAACTCGATGCCGTAGAGGTCGTAGACCTCCCGCTCCGCCCACGGCGCGGACTTCCACAGGTCCGACGCGGTGTCGATCACCGGGTCCTCTTCCGGCACCCACGCCTTCACGCGGAAGTAGACGTTGTCCCGGAAGGAGTAGAGCGTGTAGACGACGCAGTACCGCTCGGTCATCCCCTGGTTGAGCCAGTCGACCGCCGTGAGGTCCATGAGGCAGTCGAAGGAGAAGTCGGGATCGTCGCGCAGCAGCCGGAGGACGGCGGCGGTGCTGCCCCGCTCGGTCTCCACCCAGTGCTGGCCCGCGTGAGAGCCCGACCCCGTGACCGCGTCGGGCATCGCGGCCGTCAGTTTCTCGACGATCTTCGAATCGTCCATATGGGTTCCGCGACAATCGGGGACGAACGGCGCGGCGCTACCCGGCCCGGGAAGGCGCGGGACGGAGACGGTCGCGCTCGACGATCTCCTGGATCTTCATGATCGCGTCGATGACGCTCTCCGGTCTCGGCGGGCACCCGGGAACGTAGACGTCGACGGGGATGAACCGGTCCACCCCCTGGATCATGGCGTAGTTGTCGAAGATGCCGCCGCACGACGCGCAGGCGCCCATCGAGATGCACCACTTCGGCTCGGGCATCTGCTCCCAGATCTTGTAGAGCACGGGCATCATCTTCAGCGAGATCCGGCCCGACACGATCATGAGGTCGCTCTGCCGCGGCGAGAACCGGATGACTTCCGCGCCGAAGCGGGCGAGGTCGTACCGGGACGCGAGCGTGGCCATGAGCTCGATCGCGCAACAGGCGGTGCCGAAGGGCATCGGCCAGAGGCTCGACTTGCGCGCCCAGTTGACGACCTTCTCCAGGGACGTCGTCAGGACGCCTTCGGGCATCCACGATTCCAGGCCCATGTCTACTCCCAGCTGAGAGCGCCGCGCCGCCAGACGTACACGAGGCCGAACCCGACCACGCCCAGGAAGAGGCCCATCGCGGCGAGCCCCTGGACGCCGAGGTCCCGGAACAGGACCGCCCACGGGATCAGGAACACCGTCTCGATGTCGAACAGGATGAAGAAGATCGCCGCGAGGTAGAAGTGGACGGAGAGCCGCTGCCGGGGGCTCGTGATCACCGGGACGCCGCACTCGTACGCGTCGAGCTTCTCCGGCGCGTTGCGGCGCGGTCCCAGGAGGCGCGACGCGACGACGATCCCCACGCCGAGGCCGA
>DASRJF010000100.1:0-6664 GCA_035649615.1 Planctomycetota bacterium
CTCGGCATCCGCGAGAACCAGACGATCACGAAGCTGGAGAAGCTCGAGAAGGAGCGCGAGGAGATCTTCTCGAAGGGGTCGAAGATCAAGTCCCCTTCGCGCCGCCGCCAGCTCGCCCGGCTCTACGAGATCAAGTCCGGGGGCGTGAAGACCCTCGAGCGCGAGCTGAACATCCTCTCGAAGGAGCTGACGACGATCTCCGCCCTCAAGCTCGCCCTCGAACGCCGCCAGTCCTCCAAGGACGGCATCGGCCACCTCCTCAACCGCGTGGACGAGACCGAGCTGGTCATGCTGCTCGAGGACGACAAGATCTCGCAGGAGATGTACGTGGAGAAGCTCAACGAGGCCCTCTCCACGGTGACCGAGGGAAGCCGCCATCTCTTCGAGGACCTCGGCAAGGAGGGCGACGAGGTGATGAACGTCTGGCAGAAGATGGACGAAGGCGAGATCGACAGCTTCGAAGACGGATTGAAGGCGGCGGACAAGGCGATCCGCACGAAGGAAAAGGACGGCGCGGAAGCGGAGACCGAATGAGGGTGACTGACGGCGTCAACCGTCAACAGTCAACCGTCAACTAGACCATGGACCTGGATCTCCACGAGCCCATCAAGAAGGCGCTGTCGCGCGCGCGGCAGGCCTCCGAATCGGGCGACCATTCGCGCGCGGCCGCGGCCTACGACAAGGCCGCGAGCCTGATGTCGCTCTTCGCCGAGCAGGCGACGGGCCGCGAGGCCGAGGAGCGGCGCAAGCGCAAGGCGATCGAGTACCGCGAGATGGCGAAGAAGCTCCGCAGCGGCGAGATCACGGAGCGGGCCGCGCCGCCCCCTTCCGACAATGGCTCGGCCCCGGCGGCCGAGACGGTGCCCGCGGGCTCGTCGCCGGAGATCCGCGCGATCGTCTCCAACCTCATGACGAACGCGAACGTCACCTGGAACGATATCGGCGGCCTCGACGAGACGAAGGACGAGATCAAGTTCGCGCTCGGGATGACGCTCGCCCAGCAGCCGGATCACGTGAAGGTCTCCGCGTGGACGAAGATCCTCTTCTACGGCCCGCCCGGCACCGGCAAGACGCTCCTCGCGGCCGCGACGTCGAACGCGATCCGCTCCACCGAGGACGTCCCGTCCGTATTCTTCAATGTGAAGATCTCGAGCGTCCTCTCCAAGTACTTCGGGGAGAGCTCGAAGATCATCGGGGAGCTCTACGGCACGGCGCGCGACACGTCGCCCAGCGTCGTCTTCCTGGACGAGTTCGAGTCGCTCTGCGGCAAGCGCGACGCGTCCGACACGGGCGCCGAGCGGCGCATCCTCTCGACCCTGCTCTCCGAGCTCGACGGGATGGACCAGAAGGGGCGGACCGACATCTACGTCCTCACGATCGCCGCGACGAACCGTCCCTGGGACCTCGATCCCGCCGTCCTGTCCCGGTTCGAGAAAAAGATCCTGATCCCCTTGCCCGACCCCGCGACGCGCGAGAGAATCCTGAGAATCCACCTCGAGAAGAAGGGTTACCGGACGACCGTCCCCTTCACCGAGCTCGCGGAGCTGACCGCGGGCTACAGCGGGCGCGAGATCGAGCGGTTCTGCAAGGAAGTGACGACCAGCATGATCGAGGAAATGAATCGCGAGATTCCGAGTCTCATCGATCGGGGCCTCGACCAGGTGAAAAAGTACCGCCTCAAGGTGCGCGAGCTGACGCGGGCGGACTTCGAGGCCGCGGCGCGCCTTATCCATCCTCAAACGACGCCCGATGAGATGGCGAAGTTCGTAAGATGGAAAGAGTCGGTCCAAGAGGAGTGATCCTGGATTTTGGATGGCCGGCTGGATCGAGAGCAAGACATGATGACGCTCAGCACGTATCACCGCAAAGGGGCGAAGCCGTACCATGGTCATTGCATCCACAACGACCAGCCCCCGAAGACGCGCAACTTCACGATGAAGGGCATGTTCGCCGCGGTGGTCTGGATCGCCCTGTGGAGCCTCATCATCGCGGGGTTCATCGGGGACGATGTCCGGGGAAGGCAACGGGTGGCGGCCTATTACCAGGGCAGGCACACTTGGGTGGGAGTGCGGCGCGCGGGAGAATCCGTGGGATTCGTGGAATGCGCCAAATGCGGGTTGGACACGAGATACCGGGGCATGAGCCGGAACGATTGGGAGGGGCCCTGCCCCGGAACCAAGACCTTAAAGAAGTGAGACTTTCGGAATCCAGGTAGGAGATCGAACCATGGCCTTGTCCACCTGTCGGGATTGCAACCGCGAGGTGTCGACCCTCGCGCGCCACTGCGTGCATTGCGGCCGGCCGCGGCCGGCGGGAACCGCCGCGGGAGGCGTGATCGCGGGCGTCGCCGTCGTCGTCATCGCCCTCGCGCTGACGGCCGCCGTCGTGTGCGCGGCCCGGAAAACGTGCCAGAAGCTGACGAACCGGATCTCTTCGGAATGCCGCGTCCTGCCGCGGACGATCGATTGCTCCGACTCCTTCGCGCGCCCCCGCGCCGCGGACAAGGCGACCTTCATCAAGAGGGTGCAGGAAGACGACATGGAAGTGACCGAAGTGAGCCCGGGCCTCTTCGAGCTCCGGAAGAGCAAGAAGGCCGAGCCCGCCGCGCCCGTGCCGTCCGTGGAGGAGCGCAAGTAGATGGGTCTCTTCAAATCCAGCCACGACCGGAAGATCGAGCGCGACATCGAGATCCGCAAAGGGGTCGCCTCCCTGCGGCGCAACATCCGCGACCTCGGCAAGCACGAGCACTCCTACGTCGAGAAGGCGAAGCGCGCGAAGAAGATCGGCGACAAGGAGCAGCTCTCGTTCCTGAAGCGGATGCTCAAGAAGACCGCCGCGCAGAAGCGGATGCGCGAGCGCCAGCTCCTCTCGATCGAAACCGCCGTCCAGATCAAGACCCAGGCGGAGAGCGACGGCGACTTCGCGCGCTCCATGGGCGCCGTCGCCAAGTCGATCTCCGAGGTCTACGGGGCCACCGACTTCGCCAAGACGCAGAAGAACTTCGAGAAGGCGATGATGCAGGCCGAGACGCTCCAGCAGCAGATGGACGTCTTCCTCGAGATGTCCAGCGAGCACGTCATGTCGGGCGAGGTCGAGGGCGAGAACGAGGTCATCTCCGACGCCGAGATCGACCGCATGCTCGACGAGCAGGTCGAGCACGAGGAGGACAAGGGCGTCGACACGGACATCGAGAAGGGCCTGAAAGACATCCAGGATGAACTGGACAAAGAAGGCAAGTGAGCGCGATAAGGAAACAGGCGATTTGCGATTGGAGATTTGAGATTTGAAAGCCGGGAATCGGGGATCGGCAATCGCCAATCGCAAATCTCGAATCGTACATGGACGTGTTTCAACCGGGTGAATTCATCCGGCAACTGAATAGAGAGGGTAATCGATGAACGTTCCCCCCGCCCCTCCGCCGCCCCACATGCAGCCTCCGCCGCCTCCGCCTCCCAAGAAGTCGAGCGCGCTCAAGTGGATCCTGATCGGGTGCGGCGGCCTCGGATTCATCGGGCTCCTGGTCTGCGGCGGATGCCTCCTCTGGGGCGTCAACCTGACCCGGAGCGTGCTCGAGATCCGGGAGGAAGTCGAGAAGCTGGTCGAAGCCAGCCCGGAGATCCGCGAGGAGATCGGGGACGTCAAGGAGGTCAAGCAGCTGGGGGAACACGAGGCGGGCGAGCCCGGGGATATCGTCTACAAGTACCAAGTCAAGGGCTCCAAGGGGGAAGGCACGGCTCATGCCAAGGTGAGGTTCTCGCTGACGAAATTCACCCTGAAGTCGGTGACCTATGATCTGAAGGACGGCCGGACCCTCACCCTCAAGCAAAAGTAGGTCCGGGCCTCCATGCCCAAACCGTTCCTGCTGGAGTCGTTCGAGAAGCACAAGACGCTCGGCCTCCGGGCCTACAACGCAGGCGACGTTGGCGAGGCCAAGTACCACTTCCTGAAGGCGGCGGAGTACCTCCTCGAGCTCGCCCGCCAGTCCGACCCCAAGCTCCGCGCCATCCGCACCCGCCAGGCGATGAAGCTCGTCGAGCTCGCGAAGACCGTGAAGCAGAAGCGGCGCGCGGCGCGCGAGAAGGCCGCGGCGCGCTCCGGCGGCGGGTCCGCCCCCGCGACGGAGGAGGAGGGCGAGGTCCCGGACGAGTGGCTCGTCGAGGAGAAGCCCTCGATCCGGTTCGGCGACATCGCCGGCCTCGAGGACGTGAAGGAGCAGATCCGCGTCAAGATGATCTACCCCTTCACCCACGCGGAGCAGGCGAAGAGGTACCGGATCCGGACCGGGGGCGGCATCCTGCTCTACGGGCCGCCCGGCACGGGCAAGACGATGATCGCCAAGGCGGTCGCGGGCGAGCTCGACGCCACGTTCTTCGCGATCGCGCCCAGCGAGATCCTCAACAAGTGGGTCGGCGAGAGCGAGAAGAACATCCGCAAGCTCTTCGACGCGGCGCGCCGCCGGTCGCGCGCCGTCATCTTCATCGACGAGGTGGAGGCGCTCACGCCGCCCCGCCGCGACGGCGAGAGCGGCGGCGTCATGCAGCGCGTCGTCCCCCAGATCCTCAACGAGCTCGACGGCTTCGACCGCAAGGCCGACCAGCACCTCCTCTTCATGGGCGCCACGAACGAGCCGTGGAACATCGACTCCGCGATGCTCCGGCCCGGGCGCCTCGACGAGAAGATCTACGTCGGCCTCCCCGACGGGGCCGCGCGGCGGAAGATCCTCGAGATGAACCTCGGCGACGTGCCCCTCGAGAAGGACGTCGACCTCGACAAGCTCACGGGGCGCCTCGAGGGCTACAGCGGGGCGGACATCGCGTACGCCTGCCGCAAGGTCGCCGAGGAGACGTTCCTCGACTCCGTGGAGCGGAAAATCGACCGCTCGATCGGCGCGCGCGACTTCGACCAGGTGCTGATGAAGCTCAAGCCCTCCGTCTCGCGCGTCGACCTCGACCGGTTCAAGCAGTTCAAGGCCGGGAGTTCATGAGCCCTTCGCGGAAAGCGGTGGTCGAGGTCACCGTCCTGGCGGCGCTCGCGGTGTCGGTCGTGATCCTCGTCCTCAACCTCCTCGAGGTGGACGACTACCCAGAGGCGCTGGACCCGGCGGCGGCGGTCACGCCCGACCCGCTCCCGTCGTGGCTCTCGCCGGAGTTGAAGCACGGCTGCGACGCCTGCGCGACCTGCATCCACCGGTTCGAAACGTCGGAGTGCCGGATCGTGGCGACCGTCCGGGATCGCGACGGCTGGCACCGCCTCTTCTGGGCCGGCTCGGAGACGTACACGTACGACGATCCGGCATTCCTCGGGGGGGCGTTGCGGAACCGGACGGCGGAGCTCGTCGGCGGGACCTGGACGATCCGCGGACGGTACACGCCGGCGGAGAATCACCCTCCCCATGCGTGTTCCCCCGCCGCGAGGGAAGTCGACCTGCGCTATCGATTGCACCGCGGGAGGTTCCCGGGGACCGGGGATCCCGCGCTCGACCCGAGCGGCACGCTCGCGGTCCCCGGGCGCCTCTTGTGGTTCCGCTTCTCCTTCCCGCCCGACCGCGTCGACGATTTCTGGTGGGAGCTCGAAAACCCCAACTCATTTGCAGGAGTAAACGCCAACCCGTGTCGTTGCGGCAAATGAGAGGCTTCAGAGGCTTCAATGGCTTCAGAGCCTCACAGATGCTCCCCAGCCTTGAAGCCGGGTCTGTGGAGCCTTGAAGCTTTGGAGCCTTTGAAGCCTTAGAATGTCCCCATGTTCGTAGCCGTAGTGCTTGCCTTACTGATCCAACAACCTCCTGCGAAAAAGCCGGTCCAGCTGCCGGGCCAGTACGCCCACCCCTTCCACGCCTACAAGATCCAGCTGCCCGAGGGATGGGGGCGCGGGCCCAACCATTCGAAGGCGTTCGCGAGCTTTTACGCGGCGAAGGTCGAGATGTACACGCCCCGCGCCGACCTCTACATCCACAAGGGCGTGAAGGATTTCGGCGGATTCGTCTCGAAGTTCCGGGACTCGTTCCGGACCGCCTTCACCGACGCGGCGTTTCCGACCGACGAGCTGACGAGCGTCCGCGGGCGAACGGCCCTCTTCATGATCATCACGTTCACGGACGGCGGGATCCCGATGAAGTCGATGTGGATCGCCGTCCACCGCGACGACCGGATCTACCAGATCGGGTGGGCGTGCACGGCGGCGGCCTTCGACCGCTTCGCGCCGGCCGTCGAGGCGATGTTCAAGTCGCTGCGGATCTATCCCGAGCCCGGCGTGCCGAAGGAGACGGCCGAGAAGTTCATGAGGCTCTACGAGGAGGGCGAGGCCGCGTACCGCGCGGAGAAGTACGACGACGCCGTCGCCCGCTTCGGCGAGGCCGCAGAACTGCTGCCCGACTATCCCCAGATCCACGCCACGCTGGGAACGGCCCAGGCGCGCCGCCGCGACTTCGCCAAGGCGGAGGCGGCCTACAAGCGGGCGCAGGAGCTGGATCCCGACGACGCGTCGTACTCGTACAACTACGGGAATGCGCTGCTCCAGCAGAAGAAGTACGGCCCGGCGATCGAGGCCCTGTCGCGCGCGACGGCGGCGGAACCGGGGTTCGAGCCCGCGTGGACGAACCTCGGGGCGGCGAGGCTCGCCCAGAAGGAGTACGAAGCCGCGGCGGCCGCGCTCGAGAAGGCGGTGC
>DASRJF010000101.1:0-6769 GCA_035649615.1 Planctomycetota bacterium
ACCGGATCCCATTTGGACAGTTCCTGGAGTCCGTTCACGTAAACCAGGGCCCGATTGGTCTTCGGGGGCTCGATGCAGCCGACGAGGGTGATCAGAACGAGAGCGGCGAGCGTCTTATACATACGTCGATTATACGGATGCACTCGTCTCCCCCGCCCTACCAAACGGCTCATGCCGATGACGCCGCCTTCATTGCGGCGTTCGAGGATCGCACGCTTCCGTTCTCGGAGTGGTGTCACGCGGCGCATATCCGGCTGGCGTGGATCTATCTCACCCGCCATGGATTCGAGGGAGCGCTGGCGCGCGCCCGCGAGGGCATCAAGGCGTACAACGCGGCGAATCGAGTCGTCGACGCGCCGCTCAGCGGCTATCACGAGACGATCACGCAGGCGTGGCTTCGCGTGGTGCAGGCGACGATCCGAGGCCAGGACCCGTGCGCCACGTCGATGGAGTTTCTCGAGGCGCACCCGCACCTGCGCGTGCGCACGTTGCTGCGCGTGTTCTATTCGAAGGCGCGGATGCTCTCGCCGGAGGCCAAGGGTGAATTCCTTTCTCCCGATTTGACTGCGTTGCCGTGACCGCCGCTTTTCGATTACCCTGCGTCTCGTTCCCGCCGGGGTGGCGGAATGGGCAGACGCAGGGGACTTAAAATCCCCAGGACCCGAAAGGGGCCATGAGGGTTCGACCCCCTCCCCCGGCACCCAACGCGGCTTTCTTCTCCGGCGACGGCTTCGAGGGTTCCGGCTGGAACCCGACCTTCATGACGAGAATCACCAAGAGCACGAACAGCGCGATCCCGATGAGAACCTGGTTGAAGCGCCGATCGATGAAGTCCTTCGCCTTCTTCCCGCCCCAGAAGCACACCGCCGCGAGCGCGTAGAAGCGCAGCGCGCGGCCGATGCTCGACGCCACCAGCAGGAGCGGGAGCGATCCGCCGAAAAACCCGGTCCCGATCGTGATGACCTTGTACGGGAACGGGACGAACGAATAGAGCAACGTGAACCAGAAACCGTGGTCGTGGATCCACGATCCGAAGCGGTCGAACTGCTTCTGATATCCCCACGTCTCGATCACCCACTTCCCCACCGACTCGTACAACAGCGCCCCGATGAGGAATCCGACCACCGCGCCGAGGATGCTCCCGACGAGATCCACGGTCGCGTACCACCACGATCGCTTCGGTCGCTCGAGCGACAGCGCGACCTGCAGGAACAGCGGCGGGACCGGGAAGACCGACGAGTCCACGAACGCGAAAAACGCGAGCGCCCACGTCCCCAGCGGGTGATGGGCCCACGTGAGGATCCAGGCGTAGAGCCGCCGAAACGGGTTGCGGCTTCGGGGCGGAGTCGGGGGAGGAAGAGGCGTGCCGTCGTCCATCGGACGGCTAGCGGCCGTACTTGAGGCGCTCGGCCAGGATCTCGGGCAGGCCCGCCCCCACGATCTTCGAGGCGGCCTTCTCGACGTCGTACCGCACGCGCGTGATGACGATCTTCATCGCGGTCGAGTCGTACACGACGCACACCGCGTCCGGATTCTCGTCCCGCGGCTGGCCGATCGACCCCACGTTGATCATCGCCTTCACGCCGTCCTCGAGCTTCACCTCGGTCTCCATGTTGAAGCTCACGTTCTTCCGCTTGAAGAAATTCACGGGGACGTGCGAGTGGCCGAGGAACGACAGGGGCGTGGTCTGCTGCTCGAAGGAAAGGTGCGCGTCGTAGCTCGTCTGGATGTACTCGAAAAGCTCGGGCATGTAGAGCGTCGAATGGACCACCGTGAAGTTGTCGCAGTACTCGATGAGCTTCAGGCTCTTGATGAAGTCGCGGTCCTTGTCCCGCAGCGCGCTCCGCGTCCACAGCGCGCTCTCGCGGGCGTAGGTGTTGAAGAAATCGATGTTGAGCTTGTCGACCGCGGCGAAGTCGTGGTTGCCCGCGACCACCACGGCGTCGATCTCCCGGACCCGGTCGATGCACTCCCGGGGATTCGCGCCGTAGCCGACCAGGTCCCCCACCGAGATGAACTTCTTGACCCCCTGGCGCTCCATCTCCGCGATCACGGCCTCGAACGCCTCGAGGTTCGCGTGAATGTCGCCCAGGATGCCGTATTTCATGGTGTCACGCGCCGCGAGCCGTCATCGGATCTCCCGACGTTCGAACAGCGAACAGGCCACGAGGAACACGACGGTCGCGTAGATCGCCGAGTGCAGGGCGGCCAACGCCAGATAGCCCGGACCGACCATAGTACCTTCGCTGAAGTGCACCTGCAAGTTCAAGAGACCCAAGTTGGGGATCGCGAGCCCGATCACGCGTCCCGCCCACGTCACGACCGGCATGTCCAAGCGCTCCAGGCTGGTCTGCATCGGCGTCATCAGGTGGCCGAGGACGTACACGAGCGCCGTGGCCGAGACGGACACGACCACCGGAAGGAACGCGCTGAGCGCGACGCAGATCGCCGCGAGCACCCCCACCTGCAGGATCGAGAGGATGAGGCCCTCGATGACGACCGTGCCGCTCTCGCGCATGAAGGCCGCGGCGTAATCCCAGACGGTCACGTCGGCGTGCGCGCGCCGGAACGCCGACCACCCCACGTCGCCGTCCGCGTAGGTTCCCCGCGCCAGCTCGAGTCCGACCAGGAACGCCACGGCCGAGACGGCCAGGATCCCCTTCCCCGCCCACATCATGCGACCCGGCGCGCGACCGCTCGTCGTCGCTTCTTGTTCGCGCGCCCGCCGCGCTCCCCACGCCAGGAGGATCACCCCGAGCGGAGACCCGGCCGCGCACGACCACAAGAGCGCCGCTCCCACCGCGGGATGTCCGAAGAGATTCCCCTTCGCCATCCACCACAGCGTGTAGAAGAGAATGCCGGCGAGGATCACGAGGCCGGCGACCAGGGACAGGTACAGCCCCAGGTACTTTCCCAGCAGGAACGCGGACCGCCGCACCGGTTTCGTCAGCAGCGTCACCGCCGTCCGGTCCTCGAGTTCCTGCGTCACGATCACCCCGCTCAGGAGCACCGTGATCAGGAACCCCCACAAGACCAGCGACGCCATCCCCATCTCCCGCACCATCTGCGATTCCATGTAGAAGGAGAACTGCGTCAGGAAGCTCGAGCAGAAGATCAGGAGGGAGAAGACGGCCAGGGTGACGAAGTACAGGGGGCGCGTGGTGATCTCCCGGTAGGTCGCCCACGCGATCGTCCAGACGTTGGTCATGCGCCGCGCGAATTATCTCAATTTTCCGGTGGATCCTGCCGATGAATCTTCCGAGTCAGGAGAGAGGGTTATGAAGGACACACGCCGCCTGGGTCTGGGTCTGGACGCGCTCCTCGGCGCTTCGACCGCGGAGCCCGTCGCCGTCGCCGCGCCGCCCGCCGAGGCGCCCGCGCGGAACGGGGAGGGTCTGCTCTACGCGCCGCTCGACGAGCTGCGCCCCAATCCCCATCAGCCGCGCACGAACTTCGACGAGGAAGATCTCGAGTCGCTGGCCGCGTCGATCAAATCGTCCGGCGTGCTCCAGCCGATCGTCGCCCGCCGTCGCGACGGCATGCTCGAGATCGTCGCGGGAGAGCGCCGGTTCCGCGCCGCGCGCCGGGCGGGCCTGGACCGCATCCCGGTCGTCATCCGCAACGTCGACGATCACGCCATGCTCCAGATGGCGCTCATCGAGAACCTCCAGCGCCGCGACCTGAATCCGATGGAAAAGGCGCGCGCGTTCCGGGAACTCATGCACGCGAACGGCTGGTCCCAGGAGGAGGCGGCCAAGGCGGTGGGGCTCGGACGCCCGACCGTGGCCAACTTCTTGCGCCTCTTGGAGTTGCCTTCGGATGTCCAGGACGCCGTGTCCTCCGGGACCCTGTCGATGGGTCACGCGCGCGCGCTCTTGGCCGTCACCAACGCCGCCGCCCGGCTTGCGCTGATGAAGAAGATCATCGCGGACGATCTCTCGGTCCGCGCGGTGGAGACGCTGGCGTCCGCCGAGGCGAAGCCGCGTCACCGGGGAAAGAAGTTCGAGGCGAAGAAGGACGCAAACCTGGAAGATCTCGAGCGGAAACTCAGCCGGCATCTCGGGACCAAGGTCGAAATCGAGGCGCGCGGGCCGGCCGGGACGATCTCGATCCGCTACTACTCGAATGCCCAGTTCGGCGAAGTGATGCGGAGGATGGGCGTCACGGCGTAGAGGGCGGCCTCGTCGGCTCCGGCGCGGCGGCTTCCGCGCCGCCAAAGAAACGACGCCGCGTCTTCGTCGTGAACGGGTCGTACTTCAACGTCTTCAACGCGGGCAGCGCCTCGCGAAACACCTGCCGGTGCTCGTTGATCTTCCCCGCGATCTCCTTGTCGTTGACCCACGGATTGGCGAGATAGACGTCCAACGGAAAGATGTCGGTCGAATACTTCGACAAGGCGCGCATCACGCCAGGCGACATGAGGTCGACCCATCCCATGCGCGTGTACACGTACGTATCTACTTGCTCGCCATCCAGTTGGAATGATTTCAGCACCACGGCCGGATGCTGCGAGCCGTCGCTGAAGCGCGCGATGGCCGAGAAGAGCCCCAGGTCGCTCGGCCCGAAGTCCGTCGCTTCATCGACGAGCGGGTTTTCGGGATCCTGGTTTTCGACTTGCTGGACGACCCAGTTCTTCCCTTCGAAGACGGCCTGGACCGGAAGGTCCTTCAGTCTTGTCCTCATGGCTTCCTCCACCTTCGGCGTTCCACGTGGAACATCGGCGCCTTCACACTCATCTGACGCCTGGAGTCCGACACCTGTTCCTTAACCGAATCATACTTTACCCTTGGACGGACACCAACGTCCGAGTGAACACGCGTCGCAGCGCGGCGAGCGCGCGGCGCAGACGCGCCGCCCGTGCCAGATCAGCCGGTGCGAGAAGTTAATCCACTCCTCCTGGGGCACGAGCCGCATCAGGTCGCGCTCGATCTTCTCCGGCGTCTTCTCCCGGGTGAGCTTCAGCCGGCGCGACAGGCGGTCGACGTGCGTGTCGACGACGACGCCGGTCGCCTTCCGGAACCACGTCCCGAGGACCACGTTCGCCGTCTTGCGGGCGACTCCCGGGAGTTCGAGGAGCTCGTCCATCGTGGCGGGGACCTTGCCGCCGTGGCGCTCCACGAGGAGCTTCGCGGCGCCCAGGATGCTCTTCGTCTTCGCGCGGAAGAATCCGGTCGAGCGAATCTCCGCCTGGAACTCGAGCGGATCCGCGCCCGCGAAGTCGGACGCGGACTTGTACTTCGCGAAGAGCGGCCCCGTCACAAGGTTCACCCGCGCGTCCGTGCACTGGGCCGAGAGGATCGTGGCGACCAGGAGCTGGAGCGCGTTCTCGTGGCGCAGGGCGCACCGCGCGTCCGGATAGGTCCGGCGGAGGGCGCGCAGGAGGGGGCCGATGCGCTTCCGCGGCGCTTCAGCGGCCGGCAAAGCGCGCCTTCACCTTCTCCGCGGAGAGCGAATTGAGGACGTCCCCCGCCTCGAGCCCCGCGCGGCGCGCGGTCATGAGGCCGTACTCGACGTCCTCCAGCCCCGAGACGCTGTGGGAGTCGGGATCGATCGACATCGTCACCCCCAGCTCCTTCGCGCGGCGGGCGTGCGGATCGTCCAAGTCGAGGCGGTGCGGGTTCGCGTTGACCTCGACGACCTTGCCCGACTCCTTCGCGGCCTTGAGGACGCGCTCGAGGTCGACCTTGTAGCCGTCGCGCTGGAGGAGGAGCCGCCCGGTGGGGTGGCCGAAGACGTCGAAGTGGGGCGACGCGATCGCCTTGCAGATCCGGTCCGTCATCTCCGTCTCGGTCATGTCGAAGCGGGAGTGGATGGATCCGATGACGAAGTCGAGTTTGCCCAGGAGCTCGTCGGAGAGATCGAGCTTCCCGTCGGGGAGGATATCCGCCTCCATGCCGTGGAGGATCCGGAAGTCCTTCGACTTCGCGTTCATCGCCGCGACCACTTTCATCTGCTTGCGAAGCCGGGCTTCGTCGAGTCCGTGGGCGTAGCTCGCGGCCTGGCTGTGATCGGACAGGCCCATCCACTTGTAGCCGAGTCGCCGCGCCTTGTCGGCCATGTCCTCGATCGAGGCGGTGCCGTCGCTCCACGTGGAATGAACGTGCAGGATCCCCCTAACATCTTTGGCGTCAATGAGTTGAGGGAGCGCGTCCCGCTCGGAGAGATCGATCTCATCCCGGCCCTCGCGAAGCTCGGGAGGAATGTAATTCAGGCCGAGCTTCTTGTAGAGCGCCTCCTCGGAGTCGGCGTCGAGCCGCTTCTTGCCCTTGAACAGGCCGTACTCGTTGAGCGTGAGGCCGGCGTTCACGGCGCGCTGGCGGAGGACGATGTTGTGCTCCTTGCTTCCCGTGAAGTAGAGCAGGGCGGGGGCGTACTCGTCGTCCGCGACGACGCGGAGGTCGATCTGGAGTCCGTTCGACAGTCGCACGCTGCATTTCGTTCCGCCCTTGCCGATGACCTCCTCGACGGCGGGGGCGCGGGCGAAATGCTCGATCACGTCGCGCGGCGCGTTGGAGCTCGCGAGGAGATCGACGTCGCGCACGACGGGCTTGCCGCGGCGGAGGCTGCCGGCGATGCCCGCCCCGAGGACGACCGGTTGAAGGTAGGCGAGCAGCTCGCGCGCCACTTGGAGGGCCTGGCTGACCAGGTAGAACCCCTCGTGCTTTCCCGCGCGGGCGATGGATTCGAGGATCTTCACCTGGGTCCGCTCGCCGAATCCCGACAGCTTGGCGATCTTTCCCGCGCGCGCCGCGGTCTCGAGCTGCGCGGG
>DASRJF010000102.1:0-5758 GCA_035649615.1 Planctomycetota bacterium
CGAGCACCTTGGCGAGCCCGGCGCCCGCGGCCATGTGGAGGTCATGTCCGCACGCGTGCATGACATCGCCGGTCGCCGCGTAGGAAAGCCCCGTCTCTTCCTTCACCGGCAGCGCGTCCATGTCGACGCGCACGAGGAGCACGGGACCTGGGCCGTTGCGGAACACGGCCGCGACTCCCGTGCCGCCGATTCCCTCGGTGACTTCCCAGCCCGCCTCGCGCCATTCCTTGGCCAATCGCGCGGCGGTCTTCACTTCCTTGTAGGAGAGCTCGGGATTCGCATGGAAGTGGCGATAGAGGTCGACCGAGTAGGCCAGATGCCGCTCCGCCCCCTTCCAGATGTCGGCGTCCTTCGCTTGAGTCGGGGCGAATGTGTTGAGGTCAGGCACCTCTTGAGGTTTTGCGGAGCAGGCCACAAGTCCGGTCATGAGGAAAACCGTCGCCCGCCCCATGAATTTCATCCGCGGAATGTACCACGCCTTGGAATTTGAAGCTTGGAGCTTGGACCTTGAAGCTTCTTTCCGGAGGTGATAGAAGAAGCACTTCATGTCCCCAACGGCCGACGATGAAGCTCCGGATCCACGCCTGGCGATGGATCAACAGTATCAGGAATTGGCGCAGGAACTCCTCCGGACGGTCGGCCTGGCGGAAAAGCTGGCCTGGAGCGAGTTCGATTTCGAGGTCGATCCCTACGACCCCGCCCTCGACGACATCGAGGGGTTCCTGGCCGAAGGTCGCGCGACCCCCGAACAGATGTCGGCGCTCCTGGCGCCCGCGATGGATCGCCACGTCACGCTGCCGGTCCGGCTCAAGCTTCTCCGCGAGGTCGAGCGCCGGATCGCCGCCGAGCTCCGGCTCGACGTGCGAAGCGAGGGCGCGACCGTCGTCAAGGCGCTCCACCACCTTCCGCTGAGGGCGTCGACCATCGGCCTCCTCTGGAAGCTCTATCCGCCGTACGTCGTCGCCCGCCTGAAAGAACGCCGCAAGGAATTGATGCGCGAGGAATCGGATCGCGGCGCCGAGGCGGCCGCGCGCGAAGACGCGCTGGCGTCCGGCAAAGGCGACGCCGCGGACGCCCAGAAGCTGACGCTGCCCGAGCTTGAACGAATCCTCTTCGGATGGGAGACGGCGCCGCCCGCCAACGTGGAAACCGCGAAGGCGATCGTGGCCGCCGCCGGGGCCTTCCCCGGGCGCCGCGCCGCGCGGGCGCTTGGCGTGGTCCTGTGGCACTCCACGGAGCCGTCGATCCAGGAAGCGGTGCGGACCGCGCTCGGCCGGATGCCCGACGCCGGCCGCGAGATCGTGCGACATCACCTCATGTTCCACGATCCGCCTCCGAAGGCGCGGCGGTCCTTCTTCGCCGCCGCGATGAGCCTGGGAGACCAGGCCCTGGTCCCGCTCGCGGTCGAGGACGGCCTGGGGGGCGGACCCTGGACCGAGCCCGGGGACGGACCCGAACATGCCCGTGCGCTCCTGGAACCCGCGATGAAAGCTCACCGTTCGGTCGCGGTGCCGGTCGCGCTTCACCTGTTGGCGCACCGTCCCCCGAAGGCCGACGTCCGGGCGGCCGCGGTGGACGCGTTCAAGGCCGGTCCGCTCGCCGCGGAGTTCGAAGACGGCCTGGCCCGGCTGGAGGCGGGGCGCCCCGTCGTGGTCGGCGCCGACCAGTCGCAGGAGGAATTCCTCGAGAAGTACGGGACGCTGTCGGACCGGATGGTCCCCACCGCCTTCCAGGCCGAGGTCCGCCGCGTGACCGCGCTCTGGGAGCAGTGCTGGCACGAAGCGCTCGGGTGGCGCCGGCCGGCCGACGCGGTGGCGGAAGCCGGACCGCGCGAGCGGGACCTGCTGGGCCGCCTCGCGCACGAATCCCGGTCGGCCCTCGGCCGTCTCGCGGGCCGGGCCCCCGTGGCCGAACTCGAACGCGAGTGGAAAATAAAGTGGATGACGACGCCCCAGAACGACGTGTCGGGGCGCATCCCGCTGGCGCTCATCCTCGACGAGCGAGCCGCGCGCCGCGGCGACGCGGAGCTCGACCGGCGCGAGCGGGAGGACGAGGCGTCCGAACTCTACGCGCGCGCGCTGAAGGCCCAGGAGGCGCGGATGGTGGACGAGGCCCGGCACTTTGCCGGCGCGGTCCTCCAGATCGTCCCCGATCATCCCTTCGCGAAGGACTTCCTGGCCCGGCTCGACTCGGGCGGCGCGGCGGGCTCCGACTCCGCGGCGGACGCCGCCTCCACGCCGCGCATCATCCTGCCGGGATAGCGCACGGTGCCCGAACCCACCGCTCCCGACCGCGCCTTGTCGAAAACGGACTACCGCCGCCTCATTCACCGGCTCCAGGACCGCATCTCCGACGTCCAAGCCCGCGTGCGCGACTCCAAGCGGTCGGTCCTCATCGCGCTCGAGGGACCCGACGAGTCCGGAAAAAGCACCGTCGCCCAGCGTCTCCTTGAGACGCTCGACCCGCGCGGGTTTCGGGTGTGGCACACGTATGGCGCCGATGCCGGGGAGCTGAGGCGGCCCTGGCTCTGGCGGTTCTGGATGCGCATCCCCCGGCGGGGCTCCTTCGCCTGCTTCGACCGCTCCTGGTACGGCCGGGTCCTGGTCGAGCGCGTCGAAGGGCTGGCCTCCGACCGCGAGGTGAAGCGCGCCTACGGGGAGATCGTGGCGTTCGAGAAGGCCCTCGCGGAGGACGGCGCCGTGTTCGTGAAACTCTTCATGAACCTCTCGAAGCGGGAGCAGCGCCGGAGGTTCGAGGCGTCCGAGGCGGATCCGAACCAGCGGTGGCGGGTCAAGAAGGAAGACTGGGACCGCCATCGGCGGTTCGGAACGTACCGCGAGGCGTTCGACGACATGGTGAAGCGGACCTCGAAGCCCGGGGCGCGGTGGAAGATCATTCCCGCGGACGACCGCCGGACGGCGGAGGCGCTGGCCCTGGGGGCGATCGCGGGAACCGTCGCGAGGGAGATGCGATGAGCGTGCTCTCGCGCGTCGACTTGACCCGGAAACTCTCCGATCGCGAGTACGAGAAGCGGTTGCCCGCGCTCCAGGCGCGGCTTCAAGAATTGCAGGTGGCGTGCCTGGAGCGGGAAGTCCCCTCGGTCGTCGTCTTCGAGGGGTGGGACTCGGCGGGAAAGGGAGGCGCGATCCGGAGGCTGACGCCGACGCTCGATCCGCGCGCCTACGAAGTGATTCCCGTCGGCGCTCCGCAAGGCGAGGAGGCGGAGCGCCACTACCTGTGGCGTTTCTGGCGCCACGTGCCGAGGGCGGGCGAGATGGCGGTTTTCGACCGCTCGTGGTACGGGCGGGTGCTCGTCGAACGCGTCGAGGGATTCTGTTCCCCGGCGGAGTGGCGCCGCGCGTACGGGGAGATCGCCGAATTCGAGCGGCAGCTGGCGGACTTCGGGACCGTCGTCGTCAAGTTCTGGCTTCACCTCTCGCGGGAGGAGCAGCTCCGGCGGTTCCGCGAGCGGGCGGAGGACCGGCACAAGCGGTACAAGATCGGGCCCGACGACTGGCGCAACCGGAGGAAGTGGCGCGCGTACGAGGCCGCCGTCGACGAAATGGTGCGGCGCACGGACCGGCCGGGCGCCCGGTGGGAGCTCATCGAGGCGGAGGACAAGCGCTTCGCGCGGGTCCGGATCCTGGAGGTTCTCGCGCGGACGCTGGAACGGGGGCTGGAGGGGCCGTCGCCGGCGAAGCGGTTCCGGCGGATCGAGCGCCGTCTGAAGAAGCTGTCGAAGTCCTGACCCTGCCTTGCCGCCTTCCACCGGCGCGGCTATCTTCTCCTTCGTGAGTCCGACCCCGTCCGCCTCTCCGCCCTCCGGCTACCGCTTTTCGACCGGGGTCCGCGTGCGGCTTCCGGAAACGGACGCGTTCGGCATCGTCTTCCACGGCTACTTCTACACGTACTTCGACGTGGCCCGGATGGACTACATCCGGAATCTCGGCCTGATGGAGCACATCCGGCCGACGGGCGGTCTCACGAACACGATCGCCCACGCGAGCGCCGACTTCCGGTCGCCCGCGCGGTTCGACGACGAGCTCGTGGTCTTCGCGCGGATCTCCGGGTTCGGCCGGACGAGTTTCACGTTCGAGTTCGCGATCATGAACAAGGCGGACGCGCGGCTCGTGGCCGAGGGGCGGACGGTGCACGTGATCCTGGACGAGAAGACGTGGCGTCCGACGCCGGTGCCGGAGAGTTTTCGCGTGGCCGTGCGGAAGTTCGAGGGGCCGAGTCTCTCCGAGGGGGGAGCATCGAGCGGTCCTTGACTCCGCGGGGCGTTACGGCGACGATGGATTATTAGGATCGACCCTAACCATTGCGGGCGGGAGTAGTTCAGTGGCTAGAACGTCTCGTTGCCAACGAGAAGGTCGCGGGTTCAAATCCCGTCTCCCGCTCCAACTTTCGTAGCCTCATCCGGCCTGTTGCCTGATCCAGCGCGAATCCCGCCGTAGCGCCACAATAACTGACCGACAGAGACGGAAACGGCGCGAAGGCGGATCGCGGGTTCAAATCCCGTCTCCCGCTCCACTAACCTGCCTTGCCACAGCAGGTTGCGACGGTCAAGCCGTCTCACGCGTTCCGGCCTTTCCCGTTTGTGCCAAACTTGTGCCAACTCTTCGGGGCCGCTTCGACTTCCTCGAGAGGACCGCGACGGCGTCCCTCAGGTTGTGCGGAGCGAGATGCGCGTAATGGGGAAGACAGATGGTTTAGCGCCTGAGCGCCCACGCCTTGGGTGCTTCCGCAATGCATTCGACACGAGGCTTCACAATGGGACTACTCAGCAGATCCTGAAATGGTCACCTGCTTCGAACCACACTTAATGGCTGCTCTGAAGGTGATAGGAAACCACTTCGTGGAAGGCCGATGGGACTTCTTGAGCGCCCGTTTGGTTTCCTCTCCAACTTTTTTGCCATCAAGGAAGAGGAAGCAGTATTGCGGTCCCAAGATCGCCAAGCCCTCGACCTGTGGTTTTCCGTTGCCGAATCTCAGGCAGACGGCCCCGGGCACGGGGGAGCCGTCGGCGGCCGCAATTTCTGCTCCTACGAACAGTCCATCCGAGAACTTGGGAACATTCTTGAATTGAACCGGGCTGACCCACGTCTCGTCAGCCTTTGGATCGCTCTCTGCTCGCGCCAGGTCGAAGCCCCAGATTGGGAATTGATCGAAGTCCGCAGGCGTGAGTTCTTGGCAAGGCTTGAATGGCGCTTTCTTGGGCATCTCGAGTCTCCCCGACTATCAAGGCGCATCACAAATCCATGTCAGAGGGGGTCCCCATTCTAGAGGGAAGCGATCGATCTCCGAAGCGGGGAAGAGTCATGCGGGTTTTCGCTTGAGAACCCACGCCTTCACCAGCTCGGTGCGGAGTCGAACTCGACGTCCGACCTTGATGACAGCTCCGGGCGGAAGCTCGCGCCGTCGGAGCATCGCGCGCGCGGCAAGGACGGTGATCCTCAGCCATCCTAGCGGGGCTGCAAGGGGCCCGCCCTGCCAAGACGCCCCTCCCCGCCCACATTCGGTCCACGTAGCAAACATTTACTGCGGCCTGACCTCCCGCCCGCGCACACCGGAGCAGAGGTGATTCGTGGCGGCGAACCGGTACCGTCGACCCTGTGCCAGGACGCTTGACCGGCCGATCCAAGTCTTCGGGCTCGAACCCGAAGATCTTGTCGGCGTCGGCCTTGCGGCGATCGTCCTTCTCTTCCTCGCGGACGGCATCGTGGCCGTCGGGACGGGACTCGGCCTGTGGGTCACC
>DASRJF010000103.1:0-5772 GCA_035649615.1 Planctomycetota bacterium
AACGACGACGCTCGAGCCCGGGCCGTAGAGGACGAGGCTCCCTTCTCCGCACACGCACGGGCGTTCGAGGTCGACGTATTTCCGGACCTCGTCCTGCCGCGCGAAGGGATCGCGGCCCGCGTCGAAGTATCCCTCGCCCTCGAAGACGAACGCGAAGACCGTGTGGTCCGCCTTCACCGGGTGCGTGAAGGTCTTCCCCTTGGGCATCGAGACATCGAGGTATTCGGGATCGCTCACGATGTCCCGGACCGGGCCCTTCTTCCCGTCGACTTCCCCCGCGACGACGCGCACGGTCGCGCCCTCCGCGGTCTTCACCTCCGGAATGTCGCTGTTCTTCACTTCCTGGTAGCGGGGATCCATCATCTTCTGGCGCGCGGGCAGGTTGCTCCACAGCTGGAATCCGGCCATGCGGCCCTTGCGGTCGCCCTTGGGCATCTCCTGGTGGACGATGCCGCTCCCCGCCGTCATCCACTGCACGTCGCCCGGGCGGATGAGGCCCTGGTTGCCCATGCTGTCGCCGTGCTCGACCTCGCCGTCGAGCATGTACGTGATCGTCTCCATGCCGCGGTGCGGATGCCACGGGAAGCCCGCCCGGTAGTCGTCGGGATTCTCCGAGCGGAAGGCGTCGAGGAGCAGGAACGGATCGAGTTCCGGCATCTCACGGAATCCGAACACCCGGTTGAGATGGACGCCCGCGCCCTCCATGACGGGCTTGCTCTTCCAGACCTTGGCGATGGAACGCACCGGAGGCCTAGCCATGGGGCGCATGTCCCTTCCGGAGCGTGATCGACTGCGGCTCCATCGCGGTCGCCGTCATCGCGACGTGGTCGCCTTTCCATTCGAGAATGACCGGCGCCACCCCCTTGGCCGCCAGCTTTTTCTCGAGCTCCAGGTGCGCCTTCGAACGGTACGGCGTGAATTCGTAGCGCGCCTCCGCGTCCGACAGGTCCGCGGCCTTGACCAGGCCCGCCTCGTGGCCGATGTACAGGCACTTGACTTCCGTCATGGCTCACCTCCGCGATCAACGATCGAACGTGACCCGCATCCCGGATTGGGAAGCTGGAACTCGAAGGCGTGAATGTCGACGGCCTGCCCGGACTTCGCTGTGAGCGCTCGGAACATCGGTTCCTCCCCGCCCGCTCCGGGGAATCTTACACCGAATCACGTGGGGAGGTCCGGCAAAGAGTGAAATCTTGGTCGGCGTTACTTCTTCAGCTTCCCGCGGACGTACTCGACCGGCTCCGTCCATCGCGTGAATTCGAGCTTCCCCTCGGGATTGATGACGAAAAGCGCGTTTTTCTCGGCGGTCAGGCGATACGCGTCAAACGTGCGGCCCCGGTCGTCGAACGCGATCGGAAACGGAATCGGCTCCGGCCGGCGGCCCTCGTGGTCATGCGTGCGGGCGCGCTCGAGCTCGGACTTCGAGAGCGCGTCGCGATGCACGGCGACGATGGCGAAGCCGCTCCGGTCGACCTGCGGATCGTTGTGGAACCGGACGACCCGCCGGATGACCAAGTCATTCGTGGACCGCCGGTCCCACAGGAGGAGCAGGACCCACTTTCCCCGCAGGTCGGCGAGCTTCGTTCCATCGGAGACCTGGAGTTCCGGCGCGGGCGAATCGAGCATGTCGTGGTCCGGGAGGGGGATCGCCTCCAGCACGCCGAGGTCGATGTCGCCGCCGTCCCGGGTCACGAGGAAGTCGCGGATCAGCCGATGGTGAAACCCCGTCACTTCCAGCTCATAGATCCCCGGCTTGAGGAATGACTCGAATGCGCGACCCTCGAACCTCACTTCCCATCGAAACTCGCCGAAGATCGGGTCATCTTTCTTTCGTACCGTGACCCTCGGCCCATTCATCAGGAACGGCTGGTCGTGCAAGACTCTGATGGAAGGTGGCAGCTTGTCGTAATTGACACGTCCTGTGACGCGAACGTGACGCCGAAGGGTGATGGCGACCGGCTCGGCTCCGTGGCTGATCGTGGCGGCGCCCCAGAGGCGTGAATCCTCGGATTTGGCCGTCACGCACGTCCAACGCCTCCGTTGGAACGTGAGCTCGCCGTTGAAATTGCCATGCTCGTCGGAGACCAAGTAGTCCGCTCCGGACAACATGATGCGGGCGCCCGCCACGGGTTGGTCTTGCTCATCGACGACATGCCCCTGGACACGTCCGAGGTACGGCCCGCCGCACGCCGCGAGAAGCGCGAGGCCCGGGATCGTGAGCATCCTCATGCCTTTGATGACGAGCGAGCACCCGGATGGGTTTGCGAATTCCACATTCAATCCTGTCCTCTTCTTGACGCGGTCGGGAGATGCTTCCGACGGAGTGAGAGGGGGATGTCATGTCACGATTCGTGCTCATTCTCATCGTCTGCCTTGCCGGCTGCGCCGGTTCCGATCGCCGCGTGCGCGACTCCTGGTTCGACCGCGCCTGGAGCGAAGACGTCCGCAATAGCGAGGCCCAGTCGCGGGACGAGTACCTGGACTGGGTGCATTCCTTCTACGAAGGCTCCGTATTCATCCCCGGGTGGTCGCGGCGCCAGGCGGAGCTCTGCGCGTCGCTCGACCCGGCCGACGCGGCCGTCGCGGCGTCGCGGCTCGCGGACCTGGGGCGCCTCCTCGCGTCGGAGTGGGCGAAAGACAATCGCTACCGGCGCGTCGATTCGACGGTGCTCTTCCGGTTCGCGCGGACTCTCGCGGAGGCCCGCGATGAGGGTCGCCTGATCCCGGCCCTCGAAAAGTTGTTGGAAGATGCGGAGTCGCTGATCGGACTTTAAGCGCAGGCCGCGGGTCGCTATAACGGGCCGGACCATGGCGACCGTGACCTTTACCGCGAACCTGCAGCAACACCTCGCGGCGCCGCCGGTCGAAGCCGCGGGCCGTACCGTTCGCGACGTGCTCGACTCCGCCTTCCGCGACAATCCCAAGCTTCGTTCGTATGTGCTCGATGACCAGGGCGGCCTGCGAAAGCACATGGTCGTGTTCGTCAACGGGCGCGCGATCTCGGACCGGAGCGGGCTTTCCGATCCCGTGCCCGAGGGCGCCGACGTGTACGTTATGCAGGCATTGTCGGGAGGTTAGACTCGTTCGACCGTCATCCACAATCCACAATCGACAATCCACAATCGGGAGATCGGCCATGTCAGATCGAATCTACGCCGCTACGCGCAAGGGCCTCTTCACCCTCGACCGCGGGAACGGCGGATGGAAAGTCACGCGCGCCCAGTTCCTCGGCTCGACGGCGGGGCTCGTCCATCGCGACCTGCGCGACGGCGCGGTTTTCGTCGCGCTGGGCCACGGCCACTTCGGAACCAAGCTGCACCGCTCGAGCGACAACGGCGAATCGTGGAAGGAGATCGGCGCGCCGGCCTATCCGAAAAAGCCCGAGGGCCACTCCGACAAGGACGGCTCGGGGAAGGAAGTGGAATGGGATCTCAAGGCGATCTGGGCGCTCGCGTCGGGCGGCGCCCAGGAGCCGGGCGCCTTGTGGGCGGGGACGATTCCCGGCGGCCTCTTCAAGTCGACCGACTCGGGCGCGACGTGGAATCTCGTGCGCCCGCTGTGGGACCATCCCAAGCGCCACGAGTGGTTCGGCGGCGGCGCGGACTCGCCGGCCATCCACTCGGTCTGCGTCGATCCGCGCGACGCCCGGACCGTGCGGGTCGGCGTCTCGTGCGGCGGCGTCTGGTTGACGGCGGACGGCGGCGAGACGTGGGAGTGCCGCGCGGACGGGATGCGCGCGGAGTACATGCCGCCCGACCGCCAGCGCGACCCGAACATCCAGGACCCGCACATCATGGTGCAGTGCGCGGCGCGGCCCGATGCGCTCTGGGTGCAGCACCACAACGGGATCTTCCGCACGACGGACGGCGCGAAGAGCTGGTCCGAGATCACGACGGCCTCACCGTCGGTGTTCGGCTTCGCGGTCGCCGTGCATCCGAAGGAGCCGGACACGGCGTGGTTCGTGCCCGCGCGCAAGGACGAGTACCGCTATCCCGTGGACGGCAAGGTCGTGGTGAGCCGGACGCGCGACGGCGGGAAGTCGTTCGAGACGCTCCGGAAGGGACTGCCGCAGGAGCACGCGTACGACCTGACGTTGCGCCACGCGCTCGACATCGATTCGACCGGGAACCGCCTCGCGTTCGGCACGACGACGGGCTCGCTGTGGGTGACCGAGGACCAGGGCGACTCTTGGATCACCGTCTCCGAGCACCTGCCGCCCGTGTACTGCGTGCGGTTTGGCTAGCTCTTCAGCGCCCTGAGGAACCGCTCGCCGAAGCTCTCGAGCTTGGCGGGCCCGACGCCGAGGACGTCGAGCATCGCACTCTTCGTCGTCGGGCGGCGGCGCGCCATGTCGCGGAGCGTCCGGTCGCTGAAGACCATGAACGCCGGGAGGCCGCGCTCGTCGGCGATCTCGCGGCGCAGGGCGCGCAATCGGTCGAAGAGCGCCCGGGCGTCCGCGTCGAGCGGCGTCCCCTCCCGGCTGGCGGGCTGGGCGACCGGTTCCGGCGTCGAGCGCCGCTTTCTCTTCTTCGCGGCCGGAGCGCCGAAGAGCGGGACCTGCGCCCGGCCCTCGAACACTTCCACGCCGCGCGGGGTCAGCTTCAGCACCCCGTATTCCCCCTCGGGGCGGACCGCGCCCTGGTCGATCAGCTGGCGCATCCACGTGAACAGCGACTGCTTCGGCAGATCGCGCATCGAGCCGAAGACGTCGAGCGATTCGCCCCGGCGCTGGGCCACGCGCTCCGTGGATTCCCCCGCCAGGACCTCGATGACGTACGCCAATCCGTACCGCTGGCCGGTCCTGACGATGCCGGTCAGCATCTTTCGCGCGAGGTCGGACGACTCGGGCAGGGCCGGCAGCGTGCCCGTGCAGACGTCGCACGCCCCGCACGCCTCCTTCGCCCACGCCTGCCCGAAGTACTCGACGAGCCGCCGGTGGCGGCACCGCGCCGACGTCGCGAAGTCGTACATCTCAGAGAGCATCTTCATCTTCGCGTCGAGGTCCGTCGTCTCGTTCTTCTCGATGATCATCTTCCACAGCTGGTAATCCTGGCCGGAGTGGAAGAGGACGCAGTCCGCGGGCTTCCCGTCGCGCCCCGCGCGGCCGGTCTCCTGCTGGTAGTGCTCGATCGACTTCGGCATCGCCGCGTGCAGGACATATCGGATGTCGGCCCGGTCGATCCCCATGCCGAACGCGACCGTGGCGACGACGACGTCGATCTCGCCCGAGGCGAACCGGTCCTGCGTCCGCGTGCGGGCCTCGTCCTCCAGGCCCGCGTGGTACGGCGCGGCGCGGACCTTCTCGCGCTTGAGGCGGGCCGCGAGATCGTCCACGTCCGCCCGCCGGATGCAGTAGACGATGCCCGCCTGGCCGGGGCGGCGCCTCACGTCCTCGACCACATCCCCGGTGGAATCGGTCCGCTTGAGGCAGCGGTAGTTGAGGTTGGGACGGAAGAAATCGCCGACCAGGATGTCCGGCTCCTTGAGGCCCAGCTGCTCGACGATGTCGCGGCGCACGCGCGGAGTCGCCGTCGCGGTGAACGCGTGAACCGACGCCCCGGGGAACTCCTTCTTCAGGCGGCCGAGCTCGCGGTAGTCCACGCGGAAGTCGTGGCCCCAGTGGCTGATGCAATGGGCCTCGTCGATCGCGAACGCCGTGACGCCCGCTTTCCGCAACACGGGATCGAAGCCGCCTCCGGCGAACCGCTCCGGCGCGACGAAGATGAGCTTGTACTCGCCCCGGCCGATCCCCGACTGGACGCGGCTGCGATC
>DASRJF010000104.1:0-4830 GCA_035649615.1 Planctomycetota bacterium
GATGATCGCGGGGATTCTCGTCGTTGTCGTCGTCGCGGTCGTGTGGGTGGTGGGCGCCAGCCAGAAGCAGGTGCCGGAGGCCGCTCCGCCCGCCCCGCTCAAGGACATTCTCAAGCCCAAGGCCGACGACAAGCCCCCGAAACCGCCCCCGGCTCCGCCCAGGGATCCTTGGAAGGAAGCGCTCTCCATCGCGACGTCGGGATCCATCGAAGCCGTGACCCGGCTGGCCGCGAAATGGCGGGGCCAGGCCCGCGAAGACGAGGCTTTCCTCCGGCGCCTGATCCAGGCGGTGAAGGATCCAGGAACGCCGGCCGAAGCGCGGGAGCTGGCCGCGTTCGTGCTGGGCAGCCTCCAGAAGAAGGAGGCGCTCGCCGCCCTGGCCGACGCGCTGAAAGACGCGGATCCCGCGTGGGCGCGCGTCCTGCTCCTCGCGCTGGGAAGCCAGAAGCAGTCGGAGGACGACGACATCTTCGGGCTGCCCGAGTCGCCCCGCGTCCTCCGCACGCCGCTCGGACTCACCGTCGAGATCCGCGGCCGCGTCGTCGACGCCGAGGTGCGCGCGCTCATGATGCCGCGACTCGCGGACTCCGCGTCGGCCGACGTCCGCTGGGCGGCGGCGCTGGCCCTGGGCGATTCGACGGATTACGGCGACGTGCGGCAGGCTTTCGTGACGGCGCTGGCCACCGAGGCCGAGCCGCCGGCCCAGGGAGAACTGTCGAAGGCCCTCGCCAACTGGGCGGCGGGGCAACCCGAGGATTCGGCCGAGCGTCCGGCCGTCCTGGCGGCGCTCTTCGCGGGAGCGGCCCGGGCCGACGCCGCCGCGCTGCGGCTGAGATGCGAAGACGGCCTGAAACGGATGTCCTGGGCGGCGTCCGAAGTCCTGGCCGTGGCGCCGTCGATCGAGGCGGGCTCGTTCGATCAGCGGAGGTGGGCCATGGCCGTCCTCGCGGGGGCCGCGGCGCGCCCCGAAACTCCGGCGCGGAAGGAGATCTTCGAGTCGCTCGGACGGGTGGCCGCGTCGGAGACCGAGGCGAAACTTCGCGAGCTGGCTGTGACCGCCCTCTCATCGTTTCCGGACAATCCCGGCACGCTTGGGATCCTGGTCGCCCGGATGGGCGACGACGCGTGGCATGTCCGGGCGGCGGCGGTGAGGGCGGTGGGACGGGGATCGCGGACCGATGAAGCCGTGAACGCGCTCAAGAAGACCGCGGCGGAAGATCCCGACGAACGGGTGCGCCGCGCGGCCGCCGAGACCTTGAAGGTCCTGACCTCGAAGTAAGCGTTACGGGGCCGACTGCACTCCCGTGACGGCCTGCTGGACGTCCAGCAATCCACTGCCGATCGCGTTGTCGACCCCGGGGAGCGAGGCTGAATTCACGTCGTCCGCCGTCGAGAGGAGAGCCGCGCGGACGGCCGCGACGGTGGAGAGCCCCGACGCGCGCAGGAGCGCGGCGGCGCCCGACACGTGCGGCGTGGCCATCGAGGTCCCGCTCAGCGTCGCGTAGTATCCGTCCTTCCACGTGCTGAAGATCGAGACGCCCGGCCCCGCGATGTCGATGTAGGAACCCTTGGTGCTCCAGAAGGGAACGCCGTCCGAACTGTCCGTGGCGGCCACGGCGATCGAATTCCCGTACGCGCCCGGGTAGAGCGGGGGGCTCCCGATGTCCCCTTCGTTCCCGCCGGCGCACACGACGACGACGTTCTGCGCGACGGCCGCGTCCACGGCATCCTCGACCGCCTGGATATCCGAGGTCGTGCCCAGGCTGATGCTGATCACGTCGGCGTTGTCGGCCGCCCAGTCGATGCCCAGGATGATGTCGCTCATCCAGCCGCTGCCATTCTTGTTGAGCACCTTGACGGCGATCAGGGTGCAGGTCGGCGCGACCCCCACGACGCCGATGGAGTTGTCGGAAGCCCCGGCGATGCCGGCGCAATGGGTCCCGTGGCCATTGTCGTCCTTCGAGGTCTTGGTTCCGGTGATGTACGTCGGGCCGAGGATGACGCGCGACGTGCCGCCGGCGTTCTTGAAGTCCTCGTGATCCGCCTTGATCCCGGTGTCCACGATGGCGATCCGGATTCCCGTTCCCGTCGTCGTGCCCCACGCGTCGGGGGCGTCCACGCGACTGATGCCCCACGGCGTGACTTCGGCGGGCTGCGAGGGGCCGGACCCGGGGGAGGAATTGCCGCCGGGCTTTCCGGCGGCTCCGGCGGGAATCCTGGCTTCCTGGTCTTCGACCACCGACGCGACGCCTTCCTCGGCCGCGATCTCCGCGACCTTGTTCGGGGCCACCTTGGCCGCCACCATCCGCGACCGCTCGGACTTGGCCTCCACGCTGCCGCCGCGGCCGGTGATGACGGCCTCGTCGGTGGAGTCGTGGAAGACGACGATGACGCGGGTTTCCTGCGCCAGCGCGGCCGAGGCGGACAGGATGAGGATGGAGAGCGAGAGGGCGACGCGACGATGGTTCATGTTTTTCTTCCCCTGATCAGTTCCGCCTTTATGTAAACCATCCCGTGCCCCACGTCAAAGTAAAACATAAGAAATGGGTATTTTGCTTCACGGCGCCTCAAGGGGGAGCGACACTACAGCCGATGAATCCTTAACAATTGGGGCAGGCGACATGCACGCGAGCGAATGGACTCCGGACGACGACCCATCCGCCAGTTCGATCCAGTCGACGCTCTGGTCCGTGATCCTGCGGACGGCCAATCCCAAGGATCCCCACCGGATCGCGGGCCTCGTCCGGCTCACCTCGACCTATTCCATGGCCCTCTACGTCTACGGCCGCCGGAAGGGCTTGATCCCCTCGGAAGCGAAGAAGGCGGTCTGCGCCTTCTTCGACTACGTTCGGGCGGGCCAGCTGGGGAAGGGGCACGACGCCCACCGCGACCGGCTCCGGTCCTTCCTCCTCTCCGCCTACCACGAATTCCTCGGCGTCCGCGAACCGGGCGCCGAGAAGGGCACGAAGGGCCCCGGCGACTATCCGAAGCGCTCCGTCTTCCTGGCCGCGGAGGCGTGGCTGAACGAATTCGTCGAAGCCCAGACCCCCCCGGAGAAGATCTACCATCGGGCGTGGGCGCGCTGCATCCTGGCTCAAACCTATGCCCAGCTGAAGGACGAGCTGACGTCCCACCACGGCCGTCGCGTGGCGGAAGTCATCACGGCGGAAGTGTCGCCCCTGGAACGGCGCGAGTTCAACCCGGAGCTCGCCCCGAAACTCTCGCTGACGCCGTCCCAGGTGCTGGAGATCCTCGGCACGTCGCGGCGCCGCCTGCGGGAGCTGATCCTGGCGACCCTCCGCGAAACGGTCTCCTCCCAGTCGGACGTCGAAGTCGAATTCTGGGACCTCTTCCGGTCCCTCTGATCCATGGGCAGGATATCGGGCGACCTCGGGGTTCTTGGAATCGCCAATCTCTTCCAAGCCCTCTCAGCCAATTCGCGCGGCGGCCTGCTGACGGTGTCCCGCGGGGACGAGCGGAAGACGGTCGGGTGCGGCCCCGAGGGCCTCCGGCTCCTGCGCGGAATCCGACGCGTGAGCCCCCTCGGCGAGATCCTCCTCCGGACCCGGAAGATCAACCGGGAGCAATTGAAATCCTTCCTCGCCGACAACAAGGGCAGCGGGGTCCCGTTCGGGGAGTACCTCACGAAGCGGGGGCTCCTCTCCCAGGAGACGATCGACCAGGCCCTCCGGGAGCAGGTGGCCGACGAGATCTACGACCTGTTCACGTGGACCGAGGGGACGTTCGAGTTCAAGGAAGCGGAAGGCGGCGAGGACGAGCGGGGGGAGGGAATCCTCTCGACCGTCCTCCTCGACCAGAGCGTGATGTTCATCGCCCTGGAGGCGGCGCGGCGGATGGACGAGCTGGCGCGCATCCGGGACGTCATCCCCGAGGAGCGCCTCGTGCCGGTGGCGCTCGAAGTCCCGATGGCCGGGAGCGAGCCGGGCCTCGACCGCGACACGATCTCGGAGATCCTGCCGTACGTCGACGGCCGCCGCTCCGTCGCGCAGATCATCGAGGCGTCGCTCTACTCGAGATTCACGGTGCTCCTCGCGCTCTACGCCCTCGCCCAGCGGGGATCCGCCAAGATCCGGGACGTCGGCGCCGCCGACGGGCCCGAGACCGTCCTCATGCGCCGCCCCGCCCGGGCCGCGTTCGGCCGGAGGCGCGAAGCCCCCCTGGTCTTGATGAGCGACCAGGCCCGCGAGCGCATCGCGCTCGCCCTGTACCTGGGCCACCTGGGTTTCCACGTGATCGAATGCCCGACCAAGGAGAACCTCCCGAATCTCCTGTCGCATACCTCCGTGGGCGCCGTGATTCTCGACACCGAGATCGGCACCGATCCGGGATTTGAACTCTGCAGGAGCGTGGTCGAGAAGGCGGGCGTGCCCGTCATGCTCCTGACTCCGCTCGACGGGATGCGCTCCGTGGACCGCGCGTACCAGTCGGGAGCGGTCCACGTCCTCCTGAAGCCGGTCCATTCGGAGCTCGCGGTGGAACGCCTCGATGCGATGCTCACCCGCGGCGCGCCGGCGGCGGGGCGGACCGGCGCACGGGACTGAATCGAGGGCCCGGCCTGGTTTTTGCACTTCGGCAGAATTTCTTACACCCTCCCCGCAATTTCCTGTAACGCCCCCTTTCCCCGCGGTGTGGTAGCTCCTGAGGGGGCTCCCTTGGAGTGGGATCGCTCCTCCGGCCTGGAAGCATCAAGCGATCGGATGGTACCGGTCGCATCTCCAGGCTTGCCAGATCGGCTAAGCAGGCGTCGCCTGCGATGGAGGTGGGTGTGGGCAAGAATCTCTCAATTCTCTCCGCGGCCATCCTCGTCTT
>DASRJF010000105.1:0-6100 GCA_035649615.1 Planctomycetota bacterium
GCCGCGCAGGTGGAGCGTGTACTGGTTGCGCAGGATCGCGATGAGCCAGGTGGTGAGCCGCGAATCTCCCCGGAATCGGCCCGCCGATTTCATCGCCGCGAGGAACGTCTCCTGGACGAGGTCCGCCGCGTCCTCGGACGAGCCCGTGATCGTGCAGGCGAGGCGGTGGAGGCGGTCGTAATGGAGCTCGACCATGCGGTCGAACGCCTCGCGGCGACCGACCCGGAGGTCGGCCACCAGGCGCGATTCGTCGGCCGGCAATGTGCCCATGCGGGTAGAGGCAAGGAGTACGTCGGCCTCAATCATACTGATACGTATCACCAGGCTCGGGAAAGTTCACGAGACGATTTGCGATTGGCGATTGGAGATTGGCCGGATTCCTCCAACGTGAGGCATCACCCACCCACGATCCATCGGGTCAAACCAACCGGCGCCTCATTCGGAGAAGGCGAAGGGCGATCGGGGATTCCGTCCTAAAAATCGCCAATCGCAAATCGCAAATCTACAATCGGTCCTCATGACGCTCCCGTTGCTCGCGTTGATTGTCCTTGGCGGCCTCGCCCTTGGTTATTTCCTGTACGGCCGCTTCATCGCGCGGCAGTTCCGGCTCGACGATGACGCGCCCACGCCGGCCTCCCAGATCAACGACGGGGTGGACTTCGTCCCCGCGAAGCCCTTCTACCTCATGGGCCAGCATTTCAGCGCCATCGCGGCGGCGGGGCCGATCGCGGGGCCGATCCTGGCCTGCCAGTCCTTCGGCTGGCTCCCCTGCATCCTGTGGATCGTCGTGGGCGCGATCTTCATCGGCGCCGTGCACGACTTCTCGGCGCTCGTCGCGAGCGTCCGGCACAAGGCGCGGTCGATCTGCGAGATCGCGCGCGAGCACATGGGACGTCCCGCGTGGATCGCGCTCCTCACGTTCATCTGGATCGCGCTCGTCTACGTGATCCTCGCGTTCGCGGACGTCACGGCGATGACGTTCATCGGGAAGATCGAGGAGCTGGACGGGCTGAAGGTGGGCTTCAACGCGGGAGGCGCGGTCGCTTTCGCCAGCACGGCGTACCTCCTGCTCGCGGTCGCGATGGGGTTGATCCAGCGAAAGTGGCATCCCCCGCTCTGGCTGATGACCGCCGTTTTCGTCCCCGCCACGCTCGGCGTCGTGTGGCTCGGCACGAAGTTCCCGAACCTCCTGGTCCTGCCCCACGGCGCGTGGGCAGCCATCATCATGGCGTACTGCGTCGTCGCGTCGCTGGTCCCGATGTGGGCGCTCCTCCAGCCGCGCGGCTACCTGGGCGGCTTCGTGCTCTACCTCGTGCTGATCGCCGGCCTGGTCGGGATGTTCTTCGGCGGCTTCGACATCCGCCAGCCGGCCACGACGGCCGCGCCGCTCTTCGGCGTCGACAAGTCGCTCTTCCCCTTCCTCTTCGTGACGATCGCGTGCGGCGCGTGCAGCGGGTTCCACGGGCTGGTCTGCTCGGGCACGACGTCGAAGCAGGTGGCGAAGGAGTCGCACTGCCGCGCGGTCGGGTATGGAGGGATGCTCCTCGAGGGCATGGTCGCGCTGATCGCGCTCGCGACCGTGATGATCGTCGTGAAGGCCCAGGGGACGCCCGGCGAGGTGTACGGCCGCGGGATCGGCGAGTTCGTGTCGGTGGTCTTTGGCCGCGACCAGCTGCTCCTGGCGACGGTGTTCGGCACGATGGCGTTTTCGACGTTCGTCTTCGACACGCTCGATGTGGCGACGCGCCTCGGGCGGTACGTCCTGCAGGAGCTGACCGGCTCGTGGGGGCGGACAGGAGCGGTTGCGGCGACGGTCGCGACGGCGGGAGTCCCGCTGGCGCTCCTCCTGCTCGGCGGCCAGGGGGGCTTCGCCAAGTTCTGGGTGCTCTTCGGGACGTCGAACCAGCTCCTCGCGGCGCTGACGCTCCTCGCCGTCGGCGTCTGGCTGAAGCGGACGGGACGGCCGGCGTGGTTCGCCTGGGCGCCGATGGCGTTCGTGATGGCGATCACGCTCTGGGCGCTCACGGCGCAGGCGATCAGTTTCTTCGGGAAGGTCAACGACCCCAAGGTGGGGATGGCGTCGCTCGCGAACGGCGGGCTGGCGGTCGCGCTTGGCGTGCTGGCGCTCTTCCTCGTCGTCGAAGCCGTGCGCGCGCTGCGGCGGCCCGTTCCCGCTCCGGTTACCTGATCCGGATGTCCTTCAGCTCGAAGGGAATCTCTTTCCGGATCAACCGCCGGGGAATCGACACTTCCAGCGCCTGGACTTTGCCGACCGAGCCGGCGTCCTTGAACTCCAGCGAGAGCCGACAATCGCCCGGGCCGTTCTCGGCGACCGTGGACGACCACCCCGTGGCCGTCTTGTCCCCCTCGCCACGCACCGTCCACAGGTCGCCGAAGGCGCACACCAGCCGGTTGTCGAACGATTTGAAACTCACGTCGCACCGGACTTCGCCAGGCGCGCTCCTCGCGAACCGGAATTGGGTCCGGCCCACCACGGGTTCCACGACACCGTCTTCGAGAATTTCAAGCACCGGCTCCCAGCCGTCTGAAATCGGCACCGTGATGGTCTCGTCCGAGGCGGCGACGTAGGCGGTGACGGTCCCCGTGAGCCGGGCGATGCGCGTGGCCTCGGGCTTGGGCGCCACGCTGCTTTTCAATTCGAGCGCCAGGGCGGACGGAGGCTTGTCCTTCGCCATGACGAGCTGCTCGTACTTCGGCGCAATGACGATGTGCTTCCGGAATTCCTCGAGCAGTTCGTTCCCCAGGTCGTCCATCGCCGACTCGAGAGTGATGTAGATTCGGACGGGCGGAGTCGAGTTCTCATAGGCGAGCGCCAGGCGGACGACGAAGGACTTGTCCTCCTCGCCGCTGTCGAGATTCATCGTGCGGCGTTCGGCCACTCCCGCCAGCTGGATCCGGAAACTCCCCGAGTTCGCCGCCGGGATCGCCTCGAATCGGTCTCCGACAAGCTTCGGCCCCGACACGTCGCAGACCAGGGACCGCTTTCCGCTGGCCCGGCAGGCCTCTTCAAGCGCCTTCCAGTACGGGGTGCCCTTGAGGTCGATCTTGAATTTCCCTTCCGGCCAGGACTCGCAGGCGACCGGGCGCCCGCCCTGCTCCTGGATGGAGGCGATCGCTTGCTTCAGCGTCATCTCGCCCGTGACCGAGACCAGCGTGGCCGAGACCCGGGTCAGCCGGATCCGGTCGAGCGCCTTGAGGATCGACGCGACCTGGGTTCTCACGATGGCCGAGTCGGAGGTCGCGGTCTTCTCGAGGGCGGGCCGCGCCTTTTCCCCCATCTTGAGGAGCGCACCGGCGGCGCGTTCGCGGACTTCGATGCTCTCGTCCCCCAGCTGGCGCAGGAGCGACTCGACGTCTTCCTGGGGGAACGCGAGGAGCGCCAGGAGCAGCGCGATTCTCATCGGACTTTCACCTCGCGGAACTCGAACGGGATCTCGTGCTCGCCGAGCGCCTCGAACGAACCCACCCTCAATGCGGCGGCCGCGAATCCGTCGGGGAGCTTGAACGTCAGCTCCATCACCGCATTCATGATCTTCCACTCCGTGGTGGCGGAAGCGGGCAGGCGGGCTCCATCGCGCCCGACCAGTTCGAAGTCGCGCGCGTCGGGAATGACGTAGGTTTTCTTGGGATCGGG
This sequence comes from Planctomycetota bacterium, assembly GCA_035649615.1. Lineage (GTDB taxonomy): Bacteria > Planctomycetota > MHYJ01 > MHYJ01 > JACPRB01 > DASRJF01. The sequence continues at coordinate 3,656 of DASRJF010000105.1, forward strand.
AATCTGGAGGTGGACCTTCACCGTGGAGGCCGAAGACTCGAAGTTCTCCACGGTCAGCTTGATGTTGGCTTGCTCCAGGACGACCTTGCCCGCCCCGACCAGGACTTCCTTCCAGGTCCTCTTCTCCGGAATGACGACCGGCAGGACGCCGCGGATCCGATCCATCTTCTGGCATCCCGGGGTCAGCCCCTCCAGGCGGACCTTGAAGCTCCCCTGCGCGCCCAGGAAGTAGTAGCTGGGATCCGAGTCGGAGGCCCCGCCCTTCACGGTCGCGCCCCGATCGTCGACCCCCTCGACCGAGCGCGGCTGGCGGAGGGCCACGATCCGGGACGCGCCGTCGTGGCGGAAGATCACGGTCAGGGTGCAGGCCACGGAGGCCGCGCCGAGCGGGTTGAGCGTCCGTTCGTCCTCCACGGTGTGCGGAAAGAACGCGCCGTGGCGCCAATGGAGCATGTGGGGATTGCGGCGGGTCCACCCTCGCGTGAACTGGAATCCCTTCCCGGTGTACCAGCCCTGTGCGTTCAATTCCCTCAGCAGGCCGTCCAGGGCTTCCATGGGGTACGCGTCGACGAGGTCCAGGCTCACGGTCTGGTCGGCCTTCGTGCCCTTGTTCTTGTGATAGTCCTCGATCGGGATGGCCAGGGCATTGGACAAGTCTTCCACGAACGCGGGGATGGGCTGGTCCGCGGCCTTGAACGTGACGAGCCGGACGGGGGGATAGTTTTCGCCGAACCGCTTGTGGGCGCGGATCTCGGCGAGCGCCAGTCGCGCCGGCGCGCTGGACTTCGCCGCGGCCTCGAGCGCCTTCTCATCGCCGGCCGCGATCGCCGCTTCAAAGGCCTTCCGCGCGACGGCCGGATCCTTCGAGTCAATGTCTCCGGCCTGCACGAGCGCGAGGAAGAGGAGCGCGAACATGGTTGTAGCCAGTATGACGGAGCAGACGGGCCGAGAGTTGTATCGAAATCGCAATTGCGTGTTTCGGTTTTTTCGGCCTCCGCTAATCGCCAATCACAAATCGCCAATCGTGCGTTGGAACGATCCAGCTCGGAAAATGAATAGACACGGTTGATCTCTTCGATCCGGTTTGGGATCAGATCGCGTCGATGAGCGGCGCTTCGCGCGCGAGGCGGTCGAGCAGCGGGAGGATTTCCTTCGGGAGCGGGCCCGACGCGGCGGTCTCCTCGATCTGCGCGATGGTCGTCGCGCCCACGATGGCGCTCGTCACCTCGGGGCGGCGCAGGCACCAGCCGATGGCGAGCTGGGCCGGGGTCAGCCCCGCCTGCTTCGCGAGGGCGACGAACGCCTTCACGGTCGCCGTCGCCTCGGGCCGGAGGTAGCGCTCCATGAACTTGTTCACCTTCTCGTTCGCGGCGCGCGTTCCCGCCGGCCGCCCGTCAAGGTACTTCCCCGTCAGCACGCCCTGCGCGAGCGGGCTCCACACCACGACGCCCACTCCCTCCTTGGCGCAGGTCGTCAGGATGTCCTTCTCGACGTTGCGATCGAAGAAGTTGTAGGGCGGCTGGTCCACCACCGGCTTGTGATGGCGCGACAGGCGGATCGCCTCGCGGATCTGCCCGCTCGTCCAGCACGAGACGCCCCAGTAGAGGATCTTCCCCTGCGTGACCAGGTCCTCCATCGAACGGATCACGTCCTCGATCGGGACCTCGGGGTCGTACCGGTGGCAGTAGTAGAGGTCGATGTAGTCCGTCTTGAGGCGCTTCAGCGACGCCGCGCACGACTCGTGGATGTGCTTGCGCGAGAGGCCCTGGTCGTTCGGCCCCGGCCCGACCGGCCAGAATACTTTCGACGAGAGGACGATGGACGACCGGCGGACGCCCTCGAGGGAGCGCCCCAGCGCAGATTCGCACTCGCCCTGCGCGTAGACATCGGCGGAGTCGAAGTGGTTGACGCCGACCTCGAGGGCCCGGCGGACGATGGTCGCGGTGGCGGCGGAGTCGACGGAGTTGCCGTACGTGAGCCAGCCGCCGAGCGAGACGGCGCCCAGCTTCAGCCCGGTCCGGCCCAGCGGGCGGTATTGCACGGGCCCGATCTTAGCCGGGACCGGGAAAAGACGCTACGACTCGGAGAGGCCGGCCGCCGCGGCGCGGAATCCCTCGACGTAGACGCGGCCGTCGTTCACCGGCAGGACGGGCCAGTAGAAGTCGTGGATCGACTTGGAGATCGTGCGGCGGATGACGCGTTCGTGGTCGGGATAGACTTCCGCCCACCGGGCGCGGAGTTCGTCGGTGGTCGACGCTTCCCCGAGCTTCACCAGGAACTCCTTCAGCTTCTCCTTGAAGTCGGGGGTCGCGGAGAGCGCCTTGGAGATCTCGGCCGTCGCGTTCGTGCGGACGATTTCCGCGGGCGTCGGCTGCGGAGGGACATACGCGTGGTCGTAGCAGCCGCCCACGAGGGGCGCGATTCCGGCGACGGCCGCGAGGGCGA